>CAKRRG010000006.1 GCA_934394545.1 uncultured Blautia sp. | reverse complement strand
TACACTGTAAAAGATGGTGATGCAGTTGATGGTATCGCATACGTAATCGAGTCCTATGGACTGATCGTAAACAAAACTTTACTGGAAAAAGCTGGCTATACAGTAGATGACATCAAGAGCTTTGACGACCTGAAGAAGGTTGCTGATGACATCCAGGCAAGAAAAGATGAGCTGGGAGTAAAAGGTGCTTTCACAAGCGCTGGTATGGATGGTTCCTCTGACTGGAGATTCAAAACACATCTTGCAAACCTGCCAATCTACTATGAGTATCAGGCAGACGGAATTGATGATACAGATGCGATCAAGGGAACATACCTTGACAACTATAAGAACGTATTCGATCTTTACATCACAGATTCTACTTGCGATGGAGCAGAACTTTCTGCAAAGACAGCAGATGACTCCCGTAACGAGTTCATCAATGGTGATGCAGTATTCTATCAGAATGGTTCCTGGGAATATGGTGAACTGTCCAAGACATACAGCGATGACGAGCTGGCTATGATCCCGATCTACTTCGGCGTTGATGATGAGAACGAAGGTCTTGCAACTGGTACAGAGAACTTCTGGTGTGTAAACAAAGAAGCTTCTGAGGAAGATGTCCAGGCAACACTTGATTTCATGAACTGGTGTGTAACTTCTGAGGACGGAACAAAGGCTATGTCAGAAGACATGGGATTCACAATTCCTTTCAAAACAGCACAGGAGTCTACAAACGTATTTGTAAAACAGGATGCAGCGTATACAGAAGCAGGTCTTACACCTGTATCATGGAACTTTACAACAATGCCATCTGAAGAGTGGAAGAACGGTCTTGGTACAGCACTTACATTATATGCAGCAGGATCTGGCTCTTGGGACGATGTAGTTTCCGCATTCGTTGACAACTGGGCAACTGAGAAAGCTCTTTCTGAATAATCGTAATTAGGAATAAATTTCTTTCCAACAGCATATAATATGTTCAGAAGAAATTCAGGGCATAATATAGAGTGGTGAACAGGGTGGGGAGGCGTAATATAGCCTCCCCGTTTTAATGGAAAAATGATGTAATGTTTTTGGGTGGCGGATAACCTTCCGTAAAGGTGTCGTAACAGGAAAAGGAGGAGTGAAAAATGGTAGGAAAATCTCTGAAAAAATGGTGGCCTGTATTTGTTCTGCCAACATTGGCTGCATTTATTATCGGTTTCTTATGGCCGTTTATCTGGGGTATTTATCTTTCATTTTGTAAATTTTCAACTGTCAAAGATGTAGTCTGGGTTGGAATTTCTAACTATCAGAAAATTTTTATCGGCGGTGACTTCAGTCATGCATTCTGGCTGACTGTTGTATTCGCATTTGTTTCCAGTATTCTGATCAATGTGCTGGCCTTTGCCATTGCACTGGCGCTGACAAAAGGCTTCAAAGGAACAAACGTGTTCCGTACTGTATTTTTCATGCCAAACCTGATCGGTGGTATTGTACTTGGTTATATCTGGCAGACACTGTTAAACGGTCTGCTTTCCATGTGGGGACAGCCTCTTCTGAAGTTGTCTGCAACAAATGGTTTTATTGGAATGATCATTCTGTTGTTATGGCAGCAGATTGGATATATGATGATCATTTATGTAGCTGGTCTTAACAATGTATCCCCTGATCTGATTGAGGCCGCACAGATTGATGGCGCAACCGCATCACAGATCCTGTTTAAAATCAAGATCCCGATGATCATGCCATCTGTTACAATTTGTACATTCCTTACTCTTACAAACGGATTCAAGATGTTCGACCAGAACCTTTCCCTTACAGGTGGAGATCCTGGAAAGCAGTCACAGTTACTGGCACTGAACATTTACGATACATTCTATGGACGAAGCGGCCCTGCTTGGAAGGGTATCGGCCAGGCAAAAGCAGTTGTATTCTTTGTACTGGTTGTTGTGATCGCCCTGATCCAGCTTCGTGCAACATCATCTAAGGAGGTGCAGGCATAATGGCAGACAAGAAAAAAAGTATTATTCCAACTATAATCCTTTCCATTATTTCAATTATATGGATCTATCCAATCGTTATGATTCTGTTTAACTCCTTGAAGGTGGAGTCTGCGATTACTACCTCTGGTGTATTCCAGCTTCCTACATCTGAGACCTGGAACGGAATCAAGAACTTTATAGCTAGCGTTACACAGATGGATTTCTTGAAATCCTTCTGGTACAGCCTTGTGATTTCTGTAATGTCTGTTGTTCTGATCCTGCTTTGCTGTTCCATGTGTGCATGGTACATTGTACGTGTAAACGGTTTGCTTTCCAAGGTTTTGTATTACCTTTGCGTATTCAGTATGGTTGTTCCTTTCCAGATGGTTATGTTTACTCTGGCAAAAACAGCAGATACTTTGAAACTGAATAGCCCATATACCATCTGCATTATTTATCTTGGATTTGGTGCAGGACTTGCCGTATTTATGTTTACCGGTTTTGTAAAAGGAAGTCCTCTTGAAATCGAGGAGGCTGCTATGATCGATGGCTGCAGCCCTCTGCAGGTTTACTTTAAAATCCTGATGCCAATACTGAAACCAACCATTATCTCTACGGCAATCCTGGAGCTGATGTGGGTATGGAACGATTATCTTCTTCCAACACTGGTTCTGGATATTAAGAAGTATAAAACAATCCCGATGGCGATCCAGTACTTCCGTGGAAGCTATGGTCATGTACAGATGGGACCAATGATGGCAAGTATTATGATTGATATTATTCCGATTATTGTTGTATATCTGGTTTGCCAGAAATACATTATCGAGGGTGTAGTTGCAGGTGCTGTTAAAGGTTGATTTCTTTGTGTAAAAGAACGGTTTTTGCATGAGAAATTTGGAAATTATTCCCTTTTCAATGTAGCACTTGAATGTTAAAATAAGGATAGTTCTTTGCAGAAATGCAAGGAGCTATCTTTATCTTTATATAGAATTTTGGCTTACAAAAAATTTTAGATCGGAGTGCCAGTTATATGTATAGAGTTTTGATTACAGACGATGAGAAAATCGAGCGCGAGGGAATTATGTTTCTCTTATCACAGGAGGAAGGGGAATATGAGATCCGTGAGGCATCCAATGGAAAGCAGGCATTGAATGTGCTGCGAAGTGAGAAGATTGATTTCCTTTTAACAGATATAAAAATGCCACATATGGATGGGCTGGAGCTGGCGAAGAAAGTAAGGGAAGAGTACCCTGAGATGCCAATTGTAATTTTCAGTGGCTATAGTGATTTCGCCTTTGCACAGGAGGCAATACGTTATGGCGTAAAGGATTACGTGCTGAAACCGGTGGATCCGGACACTTTTCATAAGACAATCGAAAATGTAAAAGCAGAAATTGCAAATGTCAGATCACAGAAACAGAAGGCAGAGAAAGAGAAAAATTTTCTTCTTCAGTATTTTCTTCAGTCCTATCTGTATTCCGGTAATGAAGAGGTGTTAAAAAAAGCAGGGGAAATTCTGGATGCATCCAGTTGGGAACAGTGGCACTGTGCTATTCTCATTGAGTCTGATAAGGCATTTTTTGATACCGTGTCGGACGATATTGATGAAGAACTGATGAAAGGGCTGCACAGAAATTTCTTTTACCTCAATTTGAATACCAGACAGTCTGTGTTGTTTTTTTCAGATGTGTACTGCGATTATCAGTTGGTTGCCAAGCACTTATATGATCTTTTGAAACAGAATTATTCTGCCAGCTTTCATTTGGCTGTCAGCAGTCGTTTCGAAGGGCATGAGGCGCTTCCGGAAATCATGTCTCAGTTGGAGCAGACTATGGAGGAGAAGTTTTACCATCCTGATCTGCATGTGTATAACAATGAGACAGATGACACCCAGCCGGTAAATGCAGAGACACAGGATTCCCGTCTGATGGAAAAAATCTCTGAGGATATTTCCAGAAAAGATGTGGATCAGCTGAAGAAGCACTTTGATTGTCTGGTACAGAAATACGAAAATGATACCCGCTTTTCTGCCATGTACGTGAAATTTGTGTTTTCTAATGTAATACAGGAGCTTTTTCAGGAAAATCAGTTTTCGGAGGAGCGTAAGCTGGATCATGAGGTGGAACGGCTGTACAGTTGTACGAATCTGAAGCAGATCCTTGCGATCACCAAGGAGAACATTAAGGAATATGAGGCATTTCTGGATCGTTCTATGAGTGATTCCAGAGATGAAGTGGCTTCTGTTAAGAATTATATTTATCAGCATTATGCAGAAGATCTAAGCCTTGAGACTTTGGCGGAGAAGGTATATTTGTCTTCCGGTTATCTCAGCTTTATTTTCAAAAAAGAGACAGGCATGAACCTGAATCGATTTATCCGTGTGGTACGAATGGAGAAAGCGAAGGAACTGTTATGCAACTCGAATATGAAGGTGGCAAAAATCAGTGAACAGGTAGGAATTCCTAATGTTTCATACTTCTGCAGAAGTTTTAGGGAATATTACGGAAGCAGTCCGGAGTCCTACCGGAAAGGAACCGGTGAAGAGAGTGATAATACCGGCAGCCATAAAGAATAAAATCAAAAATATGAAATATCGTCACAAGCTGACGATCCTTCTTGTAATTGCCAGCCTAGTTCCCATGATCCTGCTTGTATTATACAGCCACGACCGCACCAGTAGTCTTCTGAGGGAAAAGGAAATCGAGGATATGTCTTCTATCCTGGAACAGACAGGTGAAGGCGTTGACAGCCAGATAGAGGTTTTTTCGAGTCTCCTTAATTATCTTACGTATTCTCCGGATATTGAGGATCTGATCACAGAGAGAAATATGGATAACTATTATGCATATAAGAAATATACGGAAGTTGCAGATCCTCTTTTATCTGTGCCAAAGTCTTATCACGATGCAATTTTGCAGATCCAGCTGTTTGCAGAAAGTATTAAAGTACGTCATGAGTATACCTTGGTACCCTTGTCAGAGGTGGATAAGGAATGGTGGTATGAGAAACTGGACGAGGATGTTTCTGTGCAGTGGGTTGTGGATAAGGAGAAACAGGAGATTGCAGCCGTAAGGCGGATATACAATGGCAAAAAACAGACCGCGGTTCTTTGTATTACGCTGGATTATAATAAAATTTTTCAGTCCTTTGCCAACATTATTGTCGAAGATTCAGGAGGAATGATCCTGGATCAAAATGGAAATGTACTGTATCAGAAGGAAATTGCAGGAAGTGATACCAGTCATCCTATTACCAGGGAAATTTTGGAATCCAGTCAAAAGGAATATGCTTTTGTAAACAGAAAGAATACAGTTTGTGGTTGGAGTTTTTATTTGTATAAGCGTCAGTCTGTGATTGACAGCTCTGTGGCTGGGATTTTGGTCAGTGAAATTCCTTTGATCCTTGTTTGCGTAGTGATCATTCTGGTTCTTGGACTTTCTTTTTCCAGGATTTTTACCAAAAAAATCGAGGAACTCACCGAGAATATGAATAGAGTGAATCAGGGCAGCCGGAAGGTTACTGTGGACAGCGATGCAGAGGATGAAATAGGTCTTCTGATAAGAAGCTTCCGTAGTATGATGGATGAAATCAATCGTCTGATCCATGAAGTTTACGAGAATAAGATTGCGTTGAAGGAGTTTGAACTGAAGGCATTAACGGCACAGATCAATCCTCATTTTCTGTACAATTCCCTGTCTATTATCAACTGGATGGCGATTCGCAGTAATCAAAGGGAAATCAGCAAGGTTGTATTATCCTTATCTATGTTTTATCGGACAGCTCTTAGTAAGGGGCAGGATATGGTGACTGTGGATAACTGTATCCAGAATATTAAGGCATATCTGGATATTCAGCTGGTCATGCACGACAATGATTTTCAGGTAATCTGGGACATTGATCCGGAATTAAAAGGGGATACTGTGCCTAAGCTATTGATCCAGCCTGTAGTAGAAAATGCATTGGAGCATGGTCTTGATGTGAAAGAAGAGGGCGAGAAGATCCTAAAATTATTCTTTGTGAAGGATGGGGAGGATGTTCTTCTTGCCGTAGAGGATAACGGACCTGGAATGGAGCAGTCAGAGGCGGATAAGCTGGTAACCTATCAGGCATCCGGATATGGTCTTAAGAATGTGAATGACAGAATGCGGCTTCTATATGGGGAAAAATATGCTATCCGTGTATTGAGTAAGCTTGGAGAAGGTACAAGAGTGGAAATGAGAATTCCGCGAGAACGTGCAGATGAGGAAGTTATTGCTGCAGGCGCGTTTTCAGAGAAGAAATTCTTGCAGGACTCCGAGAAAAAAGAAAGCAGGGAAGAAGGTGGAAAAGGTGAATAAGAGAATCAGAATGGCACTGGCCTTTTCCGTGGCCCTCTTTATTGGAATGCTGTCTGGCTGTATTGTTAATGAAAATGTAAAAAACTATAGAAAGAATACGCAGGAGAGCAGTGGGGAAGAAATCTCCGGGTCTGCTGCTCCAGTTGACAGCGAAGCGTATGAAAAGGCTTCTACCACTCCATATGGCAGATATCCGGAGCTTATAACCTACACCTTAGGACAGATCAGCGGAGCTAATAATTCCAATCTCCCAGAGGGAAATACGTATGAGGACAATGCTTATACCCGGTATCTGAAGTCTGTTTTAAATGTTCAGAATAAAAATACTTATATGGAGCGGGAAGACCGTTATGATTATTATGTGAATGTGCTGGTAAATGATCATACATTACCGGATGTGCTGGTGGTTTCTGATCGGGAGACATTAAATAATCTTGTGGAAAATGATCTTATAGAGGATCTGACAGATGTGTATGCCAGTTGTACGTCTCCAAGGATTAAAGCCATGTATAACAGCTATGGAGAGCAGCTTCTTGGTGCAGGAACATTTGACGGCAGACTGATGGCTCTTCCGGAAGCGGTAATTGATCACGGCCCCTGTCTTTTATGGATGAGAAAGGACTGGATGGATCAGTTGGGGCTTGCAGAGCCGGAAACCCTTGAAGATGCTATGGATATTATTCAGGCTTTTCAGGAGAATCGGATGGGAGCCTGTGATGGGGAAGATCCGGTGGGGCTGGTTTGTGATACCAATTTTGTGTCTACTACCAGTCAGAACTATTCTGTAGAGCCGATTTTTGAGAAGTTTTTTTCTTATCCAAGAAGATGGATCAAGGATGAAAATGGGGAAATCGTATATGGTTCCCTGACGAAGGAAACAAAATCGGCGGTGGCCTATCTTCGTCAGCTTTATCAGAGAGGAATCCTGGACCAGAATTTTGCCCTGCGGGCACAGAATAATCTTCGTGATCTGGTAGTTGAAGGAAAATGCGGCGCATTTTTTGGTCTTTGGTGGGCTCCTAATAATCCGCTTATGGATCAAGTTGAAAATGATCCGTCGGCAGACTGGGAACCTTATTATCTTACCTCTGATTATCAGGAAAAGGATAATGTGTATGCATCCTTTAGAGATAATAAATATGTGGTTGTACGAAAAGGATATGAGCATCCGGAAATCATAATGAAGATTGTCAGTGTATTGTTTGATTATAGCCGATTTGAAGATGTGGAAAATGCAGATGAAATGAACAGTTATTTTGCATTAAATGTAGACCCGACAGCCCGTCCGCTGGTGATCAATGTGGATTATAATGAAGCAATTTATAATGTGACAAAAGACATTCGGCGCGTAATGGACGGAAAGCAAAAAGAGAGTAATTTAAGTGCACTTGAAAAATCTTATTATGAGGCTTGTATGAAATATATAAATGGAGAAGATGTGACAGCAGAGGATTGGGCTGCGTATAAATCCAGAATTTCAGCAGTGGGAGTGCTGGTTGACGGACATTATAATCCGGTTCGCCGCCAGTATCTGGCAGATTCAGACGGAGAAATCCCCAATATACTTGCGACCTTAGAGAAAAATGCATTTATCCAGATGATCATGGGGGAGCAGCCTATGGATTATTTCGATACCTTTGTAAAGGAGTGGTATGAGCAAGGCGGGAGGGAACTGACGGAGAAAATCAGAGAGGAGAATTCGTGATTTCATGTTTGAGACATTTTTACAGAATTGTACCCTGTGTCCCCGAAAATGTAAAGTGGATCGTCTGGAAGGCAGACATGGATATTGTGGCATGGACAGTACCGTAAGGGCAGCCCGTGCCGCTCTTCATATGTGGGAAGAGCCTTGTATTTCCGGAAAAAAAGGGTCAGGAGCAGTGTTTTTTTCCGGCTGTGGTCTTCGTTGCTGTTTTTGTCAGAACAGAGATATTGCCATAGGTGATTCAGGAAAAGCAATTACAGTAGAACGGTTGGCAGAAATCTTTCTGGAATTACAGGAGAAGGGGGCTGCTAATTTGAATCTGGTTACAGGTGCACATTATGTGCCTCATATTATTCTGGCACTGGATAAGGCAAAGGAAAAGGGACTGAAGCTTCCTGTTGTGTATAATTCCAGTGGATATGAAAATGTGGAAACGCTTCGCTTATTGGAGGGATATGTGGATATTTATCTGCCGGATATGAAATATATGGATGAGAAACTGGCAGCAGATTTTTCCCATGCAAGGGATTATCCGCAGGTATCAATGGATGCAATTGCTGAAATGGTACGCCAGACAGGGCCATGTAGGTTTGGAAACGATGGATATATCCAAAGGGGGACCATTGTACGACATTTGATTTTACCAGGGCATACCAGAAATTCTATTGCAGTTCTTGAATATCTGCATCAAACTTATGGAAAGAATATTTTTATCAGTGTTATGAACCAGTTTACTCCTGTATGGAAAAATGAAAAATATCCGGAATTAAACCGCAAAGTAACGGGAAGAGAGTACGAAAAGGTACTGAATGCGGCTGTGGATATGGGAATTGAAAATGGCTATTTTCAGGATGGAGAAACGGCAAAGGAGAGCTTTATACCAGCCTTTGATTATGAAGGACTCTGAACTGGAAAGAGCGGGGATGTGAAAAAGCGGGGATGTGAAAAAACGATTGAGTTTTTCGCATCCCCATTTCTTTTAGGGACTTATTTCACAGTCCCTATATAGTTTGTGTAGTTACCGTGCTTCTGGTGCACAGCTTGCAGTACACGGATTATCAAAGCCTGGATTGAAGGCATAAAAGTTTTTCGCATCCAGCTGCTCCTGAATGGAGCGGAGAGTTTCGCCAAAGCGCTGGAAGTGTACAACTTCTCTCGCACGAAGAAAACGGATTGGATCTGCAACTTCCGGAATGTTTCGCGCTATTCGCAGGATATTATCATAAGTGGAGCGTGCTTTTTGTTCTGCAGCAAGGTCTTCAAAAAGATCAGTAATGGGATCCCCCTTGCTTTGAAATTCGCAGGCGTTAAATGGAATTCCGCCTGCTGCCTGAGGCCAGACACCTACTGTATGATCAATATAATATGGGCCAAGTCCAGAACTCTCGATTTCCTCCATGGTAAGATTACGGGTCAGCTGGTGAATAATGGTGGAGACCATTTCCAAATGAGAGAGTTCTTCTGTGCCAATGTCGTTAAGAACCGCCATAGAGGTTCGGTTGGGCATGGTGAAACGCTGAGAGAGATAGCGCATAGAAGCACCAATTTCGCCATCCGGGCCACCGTATTGGCTCATAATAAACTGTGCCAGCTTTGCATTTGGTGTCGTAATGTTAATGGGATACTGTAATCTTTTTTCATAATTCCACATAAGCGCTCACACTCCTTCCCTTTCCCATGGAAACGGCTGTTGAGACCATTTCCATATGCTTTCACTGTCTGCTGCCTCATCAATAGTCAGAGGTCCGTACTTTCCAGCGTATTCGTCCATTAGCTTGTTACGCTGGTTCGAAATATCGGTAAAATAGTTGAGTGCTTTTTTATCTTCCGGGTGAGTGTCGAGATAAAGAAGCATGTCATCTACAGCAAAACTTATTTCGTTAATTTGCTGTAAAAGACAGAGTCTCTGGGAAGTCTGTTTTCCGGTCATTTGCGTACACCTCTCTTTCCACAGAAGGGTTTGCAAAGCTGTGGGAAAATAGTTCCTACAGACAAGGCGTAGTTTAAATCATAGGCAGATGTGAAGCTCTGGTAAGGGACGTAGGCCATTGTAGGAGCAAGCTGTTCCAGACATTCATAGTCTGATGTATCACGGTGCATAGTTGGTGAGAATGAGGAAGGGGATGGCATCATTCCACAGGTTCTATTATAGGGACGGCAGCCTGAACGGCGCATCTGATAATTTTCCATAAACAGATCTCTTCCTGTTCTATCAGGTCTTTCCCTTTAGTTTATGTAAAAACATAAGAATGTGTTTCTTCCTGTGGAATTTTATCTGGTTGAAAATTCACGCCTTCGGCTTCAGCAGATATACGTGTATAAAATAAATCAGTGCCGGAAGCAGAAAGAGTAGATTTAATCCATTCACAGAAATAGTGGGAATGGAATCCCCTTTCATGGTAAATCCAAGAAACAGATACAATGCACCGGTAATAGAACTTATTCCCCAGCTTCCCCAGCCAAGCCAGCCCAAAAGGCCGGAAAGAACCAAAATAAGCTCACGGTAATAGTGCATATACGTTTCAGAAGAAAAATGGGGACTGTTTTGCAGCAAATAACAGCCAAAGATAAGCATCAGAATACTCATAGCGCGCATGGTCTCAAAAATCAGGCTGGTACTTTTTAAAATGGAGCAGTTGTCCCACAATTTTACGTCCAGTTTATTAGCAGCGCTGATGGCTGCTTTGGTAAAGGTGCTGTTGGTCATGACAATACAGCGGTCACAATCGTAATATTTGCCTCCGGCATAGACCTCCTGTACCGCCTTATTTCCCACAGGATAAGAATAATATTTGCACTGGATAGCATATTTGGAAAAGTGTTTGTAGGCAATAATGTCAACACCCTGGTCTCCGCTTTTTTTGGTAACCTCTACATGGTGAAAACCCTTTCTTCGCAGCATTCTGGCGCATTTATATTCAAATTTATGTCCATTCATCGGTAAAATTCCTTATATTTCTCTCATTTTCTTGTTTTTTTATACAAAAATATTGAAAAGTATTTCACTTTTTTTTAAAAAGCCTTTCACATTTTTATCACATTTTTTTCGTATATTATTAACTGTAGAAAGCACCAAGTCTTTCTTAATTTAATATTTTTCTTTTTCATACGCGCCGGTGCGAAAGCACCGGCCTCCTTCCATTTCTGGGAAAAATAATCCGTTTTTAATACAGGAATATTGTACAACATAAAATATAGAAAGTAAACACCTGTTCGAACCTTTTGTACACAGCTCTAAAAGAAATGGCTTTAAATGGCTTTATTTGAATATTTTGTGTAAGAAAATGACTATTTCCAAAACTATATAGGAGTGATATAATAACACTGTCTACGTTACTGCTTGCATAGTGCACAGTAACATTTTTCTATTATTTATACATTTGGAGGAGTTATGCAGATTATAATTGTTGGGTGCGGAAAGGTTGGACGTACCCTTGCAGAGCAGCTTCAGGAAGAGGATACGGACATAACCTTGATCGATACCAATGCAGATACGATTAATGAGATTACCGATAAAGTAGATGCTATGGGCGTTGTAGGAAATGGTGCAAGTATTAATACTCTTATGGAAGCGGGAATTGAGACTGCGGATATTCTCATTGCAGTTACTGTGTCTGATGAGATGAACCTTTTGTGCTGCCTGATCGCGCAGAAGACCGGACACTGCCATACGATTGCCCGTGTGCGAAATCCGATTTACAATAAGGAAATCGGATTTATTAAGGAACGACTGGGAGTGGCAATGATCATCAATCCGGAGCTGGCAGCAGCGCAGGAGATTTCTAAATTGTTACGTTTCCCGTCTGCTATTAAGATTGATACCTTTGCCCGGGGCAAGGTAGAACTTCTGAAATTTAAGGTAATGCCGGAATTTGGTCTGGATGGAAAGAGCATTCAGCAGATTACAGAACACTTCCGTTGTGATATTCTTTTCTGTGCGATTGAGGGAAATGACTATACAGTTATTCCTGGGGGTACAAATATGATACACAATGGAGATGTGGTTTCGATTCTTGCTACCCCTCAGAATGCAGCAGCATTCTTTAAGAAAATCGGTCTGAAGACCAATCAGGTAAAGAATACAGTGATCGTAGGCGGTGGTACTATTTCCTATTATCTGGCCAAGGCACTGCTTGCCATGAAAATCAAGGTCAAGGTAATTGAGAAGGATAAGAACCGTTGCGAATTTTTGAGCGAAGAACTGGCTGATGCCACCATTATCAATGGTGATGGTACAGATCGTTCACTGCTTCTGGAAGAGGGTCTGGAAAGTGCAGAGTCTTTTGTTGCTCTGACCAATATGGATGAAGAGAATGTCTTTCTTTCTCTTTTTGCAAAGACAATTTCTAATGCCAAGCTGGTTGCGAAGGTAAACCGGCTTGCTTATGATGACATTATTGATGAGCTGGATATTGGAAGCGTTATTTATCCGAAATACATTACAGCAGATTATATTTTGCAGTATGTAAGAGCTGCCCAGAATTCCATTGGAAGCAATGTGGAAACCTTGTATCATATTCTGGATGGTAAGGCAGAGGCGTTGGAATTTAAGATTACCAATAATTCCCCAATCATTGGAAAAACATTGTTAGAACTGAATCTGAAGAAGAATCTTCTGGTTGGATGCCTTTATAGAAATGGAAGCGTGCGTATCCCGCGAGGACACGATACCCTGGAAATCGGTGACAGAGTCGTAATCGTCACTACAAACAGAGGCCTTCGGGATATCAACGATATTCTTGAGAAGTAAAGGAGCCGGGACATGAATTATTCCATGATATCTTATATTCTTGGCTGGATATTTAATTTTGAAGCGGCATTCATGCTTTTGCCTGGGATTACGGCTATTATTTACCGGGAAAAAAATGGTCTGGCGTTTTTGGCTACCATATTGATTTGTCTTGCGATCGGTATTCCGCTTACCAGAAAGAAAAGAAAAAATAAAGTATTTCATGCCAAGGAGGGCGCGGTCACAGTTGCCCTTAGCTGGCTGGTACTCAGTATTGCCGGTGCGCTTCCGTTTATTATATCCGGAAGCATTCCTCATCCTGTAGATGCTATATTTGAGACTGTTTCCGGCTTTACTACGACAGGAGCCAGTATTTTAAATGATGTTGAGGCTCTTTCTCATTGTATGCTGCTATGGCGCAGCTTTACCCATTGGATCGGAGGTATGGGAGTACTGGTATTTATCCTTTGCCTGCTTCCTCTTACCGGTGGTTATCATATGAATCTGATGAAGGCAGAGAGCCCGGGACCATCTGTTAGCAAACTGGTGCCTAAGGTACAGTCCACAGCCAAAATTCTGTATACCATTTATATTATGCTTACTGTTATAGAGATGATTTTTCTTCTTATTGGAAAAATGCCTCTGTTTGATACCCTTTGTCTTAGCTTCGGTACAGCAGGTACCGGTGGATTTGGTATTAAGAACGACAGTATTGCAAGCTACAGTACGTATAACCAGGTGGTTATTACCGTATTTATGATCCTTTTTGGCGTTAATTTCAATGCCTATTATCTGCTCCTTACCAAGAAGATGATGCAGGCAGCGAAGAATGAAGAGGTGCGCTATTATCTGGGAATCATAGGTCTGGCTATTATAGCCATTGCCATTAATACCAGAGGGATGTTTACAAGCTTTGGAAAAGCTTTTCAGCAGGCTGCCTTCCAGGTTGGCTCCATTATCACAACCACTGGATATGCAACTACAGATTTTAATGTCTGGCCGGTTTTTTCCAAGACGATACTGGTTATACTAATGTTTATAGGTGCATGTGCAGGAAGCACAGGCGGTGGCATTAAAGTATCTCGTCTTCTGATTCTGTGTAAATCTGCCCGTAAGGAACTGCAGCTTTACCTGCATCCCAATGCAGTAAAGAAAATTAAGATGGATGAGAAGGCAATTCCACATGAAGTTGTGCGTGCTACCAATATGTTTTTATTTGTGTATATTTTGATTTTTGTAACATCCCTGTTGATCATCAGTCTGGATAATCTGGATATGGTTTCCAACTTTACTGCGATAACGGCGACCTTGAATAATATCGGACCGGGACTTGGAGCAGTTGGACCAACCGGAAACTTTAATACGTATTCTTATATTTCGAAGATTATTATGACTTTTGATATGCTGGCAGGAAGACTTGAGATATTTCCGTTGCTTCTTTTGTTCAAATGCGACACCTGGAGAAAATTTTAACCGAATCAAGAAAGCTGCGAAGCGGACCTGGAATATCCACTTGACGAGAAAAAGTATACAAAAAATGAGACGACTCTGCAGAAGAGAGAGGCGTCTCATTTTTTGTCTTAATGACTGGCTGGAAGATAGCTTTCCCCATTGGTGCCATGTGTAAAGGCCTGTAAAATACAGTCTATCGTCCGGTGCAGATAAGGGCGGTACTCATCAAGACAGACCGGCTGTGAGTGAAGGATGCAACTGTAGCTTGTAGAGCTTACAAGTTCAATGATCGTAAAAAGAAGCAGCTCAGGAGAATCGTATTCGATATCAGATTGGTCCAGAAGGTTCAGATATTCCTGGAAAAAGGGAAAGTCATCCTCATCTGCCTGTTCCTGAAAAGCATCCTTAAAAACGCCCCAGGACAGATTTTTGGATATAAAGCCAAGAAGATTGCTCTCAGTTTCCAATCTGTCCAGAATATTGTCTACAATAAAATGAAGCTGTGCAGTGAAGCCAGTGATATGGGCAGCCTTCAGAGCATCGTGTGCGTCAGAGAAAAGCTCACCGGCTTTGTGTGAGATCAATTTATTACGGATGTCATATTTATCCTTAAAGTAGAGATAAAAGGTGCCCTTGGCAACTCCTGCGTTTTCCACAATATCAGAAATAGTAGTCTTCGCAAGGCCTTTGGTAGTAAAGAGTTCAAAGGCAGTGTTATACAGAGCACTTTTCTTTCTTCTCTTATTTAACTCTAGCTTTCCCATGCCCGTTCCTCCTTAATTCATACATTGATATGGTATCGTCATTTTTATTTTAAACAAAAATGACCAAAAGTCAATAACAAAACAGAAAAAGATTTGGGTAAAAAGCGGATATTGACTATTGGTCAGTTTTGTTGTATAACTTTCATAGGCTAAGAGATGACTAACTGATGTCGGGAAAACAGATACGCTGCCAGACAGCAAAAAGAGGTTTGCAGACACCAGATTTTGAATTAAGGAGTTGGATAACATGAATCGAAATAAAAAAATCCTGAATGTTACTATGGCTGCCGGAATGGCTGCTGTCCTTGGAACCACACCGGTAATTGCTGCGGCACAGGAAACAGACAATGCAGTATCTAAGGAGGAAACTGTATATGTAAATGCCACTGCAGAGGGAGAAGTAAAAGATATCACCGTATCAGACTGGCTGAAGAATTCAGGCGCTGCTTCCGGAGAGGTTTCTGACGTATCTGATCTGGAAGGCATTAAGAATGTAAAGGGAGATGAGACCTTTACACAGGATGGAGATACTGTTACCTGGAATACCGACGATAGCGATATTTATTATCAGGGAACTTCTAACAAGGAACTTCCGGTAGATATGAAAATCAAATATTATCTGGATGATCAGGAAATCAGTCCGGATGAGCTTGCCGGAAAGAGCGGACATCTCCGTATGGAGGTTTCCTATACGAACAAATCTAAGAAAACGGTAAAAGTGGATAAGAAAGATGTTGAAGTTTATTCCCCATTTGTTATGGTAACCGGAATGATCCTTTCCTCTGATAATTTCTCTAATGTTACCATCGATAATGGAAAAGTAATTTCTGATGGTGACAAGGAAATGGTTGTAGGTGTTGCGATTCCAGGTTTAAAGGATAGTCTGGATTTAAGTGCTGACCTTTCTGATAAAATTGATATTCCGGAAGGCTTCACCATGGAAGCGGATGTTACAGACTGTTCTATGGGAAATACCTTTACCATGGCAGTTACAGATATGCTTAGCGGTCTGAATCTTGAGGATTCGGATGATCTGGATGAACTTCAGGATTCTTTAGATGAACTGGATGATGCAGCTGTGAAACTGGTTGATGGTTCTAAGGATCTTTTTGATGGAACAAAAGATCTCTATGATGGAACCAAAACTCTGAAAGATGGAACCAGTGATCTTTATGATGGAGCGAAGGAGCTGGATGACGGAGCAAAGGAGCTTTATGATGGAGCCAAGACTTTGAACACGGGTGCGGGCCAGCTTTATTCAGGAACGAATTCCTTATACAGTGGAACAAAGACTTTATATGACGGAACCAGAACTCTTTATGGTGGGGCTGATACACTGGCCTCCAGTTATAATGAATTTGATGCAGGAGTTACAAGTGCAAAGAAAGGTGCATCCAAGCTGAAGAGCGGTGCCAAATCTCTGCAAAGTGGTATTTCCAAGTATACCTCAGGTGTGGATACACTGGCTTTGGGTGTGAACAGCTATACAGAGGGTGTTGACACTGTTAATAGCAATATGACAGAGTATAATAAGGGAATGAAATCCCTTACGAATGGAGTGAACCAGTATATTGCCGGCGGAAATCAGCTGGCAGATGGTGTAACTGCTTATGTAAATGGGGCAACGACACTGACAGCAGGTGTAAGTGATTTTGTAAACGGAGCAAGCACACTGGCACAGGGAACCAAGGATTATGTGACAGGGACATCTGCATTAGTTGAAGGAGTTGGTAATCTGGCACCTGGAATCCAGCAGGCATCAGATGGAATTACAGCTGCAGCAGGTGAGATGGAGGCTCTTGCAAGCGAGGTTGAGACAGCAGATATTCCTAATTTGGCAGCTGGTCTGAATAAATACGCAACAGGTGCTGCACAGCTGGCAACAGGCATATTAAGCTATGCACCTGGGGTTAAAGCAGCAGAAGAGGGAAGCGCGAATCTTGCAGCTGTTACAAAAAATCTTGCCAATACAACCAGTGCTGTAAGCACTTCAGCTTCCGGTCTGGCAGATGGATTAAAAGCATTACAGAACACCATGTATGGAACGGAAGGTTCTGAAGCAGCTCAGGAAATGAGTGGTCTTGCACAGTCTGTACGTGAGGCGGCAGCCGGTATTGAGACGAGTGTGGAAGTACAGTCAGCAGGTGTTGATACAAGTGCAGCTTCCAGTCAGATCAGTGCTGTATCAGGTTCTGTCAGCGGAGCGCTTGCAACACTGCAGGGCATTGATACCTCCAGTCTGGATGAGGGAACAGCAGCTGCAATTAACAGTGCGATCAGTCAGCTGTGTGGAAGTGCAGACAGTGCAGCAGCAGCCCAGAATGAACTGGCAAATGTGGCAGCACAGGCAGGTGGTACGGTAACTGCTGATACCAATGGCGCACAGACACAGGC
This sequence comes from uncultured Blautia sp., assembly GCA_934394545.1. Lineage (GTDB taxonomy): Bacteria > Bacillota > Clostridia > Lachnospirales > Lachnospiraceae > Blautia_A. The sequence goes on along the minus strand of CAKRRG010000006.1, from coordinate 65,141 downwards.
TGCTTTAAATGCAATTGCGGATCAGCTGGATAGTGCAGTAAGTTCCTGTACGGCGGCAAATAGTGCACAGGATGAGAAAGAAGCGCAAATTAAGGAAACGATAGACGGATTGGTTAATGCAGCAAGTACTCTTGCAGACAGTGCTTCTACGGCAGCAGAAACTGCGAATACAGTGGATGCAGGAGTAAGTGGTCTGACAACACAATTAGGTACACTCACTTCAAATAATGAAATGCTTATTACTGGTGCGAATGAGGTTGTTTCAGGTACGGCTGATCTTTCTAATAAAATGACTGCTGTAGAAAATATTTCCAAATCCATTACTGCAGATAAGGTTAAAGAAATGAAAGAACAGTCAGAGAAATTAAGCGCAGGAGCTAAGGAGATTTCAGCAGGAAACACTCTGCTTCAGGCTGGTTATAAGGAGCTTAAGGATACCAAGGCTGCGGAGCAGCTTACAGAAGGCGCTGATAATCTTCTTTCCAGTACAACCAAGCTTACAGAGGGAATCAATAGTCTTCAGGGCGAGAACAATGCCAATGCAACAGCACTTCTTAACGGTGCAAGCACATTAAAGAATGCAAAAACAAGTGTTCAGTCCGGTCTTAAATCCATCAGTAAAGCAACCGGTCAGCTGGTAACAGGTGTAGGTCAGATCGCAGCAAATAGTGCAGCTCTTAGAAGCGGAGCATCCCAGCTCACAGGAAACAGTGCTTCTCTGAATAGCGGAGCATCCCAGCTGGTAAACGGAACCAATGACCTTGTAAGCGGAGCCGGCACTCTGGCAGCTGCCAGCGGACAGGTGAAATCCGGTATTGCACAGTTGAAGAGTGGAGCGTCTGACCTTCGAAGCGGAGCGTCTCAGTTAAGAAGTGGAGCGAATAGTGTAAACAACGGAACTCGTGATCTTAAGAATGGTACGGCCTCTCTTTTAAGCGGAACAGAGACTTTGAAAGAGGGAACCAGCAGTCTGAAGGATGGAGCGAAGACTCTGGACGATGGAGCCAAGGATCTGAAGGATGGAGCGAAAGATCTGAAAGACGGAGCGAAAGACCTGAAGGATGGACAGAAGGAATTCTATGATGAAGGTATCAAGAAACTGAAAGATACCATGGAGGATGATTTCCAGAGCGTTCTGGATCGTCTGGAAGCAATCCAGTCTGATGATGCGGCTTATACCTCCTTCACAGGTAAGGATGCTTCTATGAGTGGCAACGTGAAGTTCATTATTGAAACCGAAGGCTTCGATGATGGCAGTGATGACTGATCAGATGTATAAAAAATAGAATTTTACAGAAGTAAAAGGGGCAGGAGATGATCCGGCTCCTTTTTGCTGTATTCCTAAATTTTGTTGCACCCCAAAAAAGAGTCTGCTATAATGAAAAAATCAGGAAAAGAAAAAAGGTGATATGTTGGATATTGCAGGAAAAAAGAAAGCGACTATCCGGTCAGGGAAGAAGAAAGCCGGCCCTGACTATAAAATGAAAATAAAAATGAAGAAAGCCAAGTCCGATTATTATGATTTTAATCTGATCGCAGTGATCATACTGATCATGTGTTTTGGCCTGATCATGCTTTATAGCACAAGCTCCTACATGGCACAGATCAATGAAGGAGATGATATGTTTTACTTCAAGAAGCAGGCACTATACAGTATTGGCTGTTTGTTCATGGCTATTGTAGTGTCGTATATGGATTATCATCTTTTGGCAAAAATGCCTTTTTTAGTTTATGTAGTAGCAATCATTCTTATGATGCTTGTTAAGACTCCTCTTGGTGTTTCGTCACATGGAGCGCGAAGATGGCTGAAAATCGGTATTCAGTTTCAGCCTGCTGAGATTGCCAAGATTGCCGTGATCATAACTTTGTCTTATATGATCGTCAAAATGGGAAAAAGAGTAAGTACGCTAAAAGCCGCCATGGTTCTGGTGGGAGCAGGTGGAGCCCAGGCTTTGGTAGCCTATGTGTTCACTGAGAACCTTAGTACGGCAATGATCATTTTTGGAATTACGGTTGGCCTTGTATTTATTGCCCATCCGAAAACCAAGCCTTTTATTATTCTGGCTGCAGCGGCAATTGTTCTGGTTGCAATTTTGGTCTATGCCCTTTCCAATATGGATAAGAGTTCCAGCTTCCGTTTGCGGCGTATTCAGGTTTGGCTTCATCCGGAGGATTATGCAAGTGGAGATGGATATCAGACTTTGCAGGCTTTGTATGCAATTGGTTCCGGCGGTTTTTTTGGCAGAGGATTGGGAAATAGTATTCAGAAGCTGGGAAGCGTACCGGAGGCACAGAACGATATGATCTTTTCCATTATTTGTGAAGAGCTTGGGATTTTTGGTGCGATCATGGTACTGGCACTTTTTGCATATCTTCTTTACCGGCTGTACTTTATTGCCCAGAATGCGCCGGATATGTTTGGCTCGCTTCTTGTAAGCGGGGTGTTTATACATATTGCCCTGCAGGTTATTTTAAATGTGGCAGTTGTGCTGAATCTGATTCCAAATACAGGTGTTACCTTACCGTTTATCAGTTATGGAGGAACATCTATTCTGTTCCTGATGGCAGAGATGGGACTGGCACTTAGTGTGGCCAGACAGATAAAATTCCAGGAGCCGGAATTTATCCTATAATCCTCTTGACAAATGCGTCACCAGATTATATACTTTCCGCAGTGTATGACATACGGCTGGACAGAAGCCGGTTTTCGAGATATTTATTTAAAGGAGAATGAGCAATGTTAGAAAAGATGAGCGAAATGATCGCAGAGCAGCTTAACTGTGATGCAGAGACGATTACAGCAGATACTTCCTTCAAGGATGACCTGGGAGCAGATTCCCTTGACCTCTTTGAGCTTGTTATGGCTCTTGAGGATGAGTATAACATCGAGATTCCGGCAGAGGAGCTTACAGAGCTGAATACTGTTGGTGATGTGATCGATTATCTGAGAGATAAAGGAATCGATGCATAATTTGTTACACAGATGATGATCTCCCTGAGGCTGGGCTTCAGGGAGATTTTTTTCTATGGACATTTTGAATGGATTAGGTATATAATGTGGAAAGACAGTTGTGAATCTTATGAGAATGCATTGGGTCGCAACAGAAGATAAGAAATAACAGACAGGGAGAATAGAGAGACATGGCTAAGATCAGAACCAGATTTGCACCAAGCCCTACAGGCAGAATGCACGTTGGAAATTTACGTACTGCGTTATACGCATATCTTATCAGCAAGCATGAGGGCGGAGATTTCATTCTCCGTATTGAAGATACAGACCAGGAGCGTTATGTAGAGGGTGCTGTTGATATTATTTATCGTACCATGGAGAAGACCGGATTGCTTCATGATGAGGGTCCGGATAAGGATGGCGGATATGGTCCTTATGTACAGAGTGAGCGTCAGGCACAGGGCATTTATCTGAAATATGCCAAGCAGCTTGTAGAGCAGGGAGACGCATATTACTGCTTTTGCCAGAAGGAAGAGTTAGAGAGCATGAAGCGTGTAGTTGCAGGCAAGGAGATTTCTATCTACGACAAGCGCTGTCTGAAGCTTTCCAAGGAAGAGGTCCAGCGTCGTCTGGATGCAGGAGAGCCTCATGTAATCCGTTTTAATATGCCTACAGAAGGAACTACCACCTTCCATGATGTTATTTACGGAGATATTACAGTAAACAATGAGGAGCTTGAAGATTTGATCCTGATCAAGTCTGATGGATATCCTACCTATAACTTTGCCAATGTTATAGATGATCATCTGATGGGAATTACACACGTAGTAAGAGGAAATGAATATCTTTCTTCTTCTCCGAAATATAACCGTATTTATGAGGCGTTTGGCTGGGAGATTCCGGTTTATGTACATTGTCCGCTGATCACAGATGAGACACACGCCAAGCTGTCTAAGCGTTCCGGACATTCCTCTTATGAGGATCTTCTGGATCAGGGATTTGTTTCTGAGGCAATTGTAAATTATGTTGCGCTTCTTGGATGGAGTCCGGCAGATAATAATGAGATCTTCAGCCTTCAGGAACTGGTTGAGAAATTTGATTATCACCATATTAATAAATCTCCGGCTGTATTTGATATTAACAAGCTTCGCTGGATGAATGGGGAATACATTAAGAAAATGGATCCGGAAGTTTTCTATGAGAGAGCCCTTCCATACATGAAGGAGGTTCTTAAGGGGGACTTTAACCTTAAGAAAATCGCAGGAATGGTTCAGACCAGAATCGAGACTTTCCCGGATATTCCGGGGCTGATCGATTTCTTCCAGGAGGTTCCGGAATACGATGCAGCTATGTACTGCCATAAGAAAATGAAAACAAATCAGGAGACATCTCTGACCGTCCTCAAGGAAGTGCTTCCGTTACTGGAGGCTCAGGAAGAGTATATGAATGATCCACTGTTTGCTTCATTAAGCGAATTTGTTAAGGAGAAGGGCTATAAGAACGGTTATGTAATGTGGCCTCTTCGTACTGCTGTTTCCGGCAAGCAGATGACTCCGGCCGGAGCTACTGAGATCATGGAGATCATTGGTAAGGACGAGACAATCCGTCGTGTGAAGGCTGCAATTGAGAAGCTTGAGAATCTGTAAAGAAGAATCTGTTTCAATTATGAAGAAGAATCCATCTCAATTAAGGGCAATCGCCCACCTGTCAGGACCTATGATGGTTCTGGCAGGCCCCGGTTCGGGGAAAACCTCAGTCATTGTTGAACGAACTGCATATATGACCAGTGAGGGGAAAATACCTGCCTCTTCTATTCTTGTTGTAACATTTTCCAGGGCTGCGGCAAAGGAAATGAAGGAACGCTTTCTGAAGTTTACAGGTCAGACCTCTACAGCGGTTACCTTTGGAACTTTTCATGGTGTGTTTTATGGAATCCTGAAGCAGGCCTATGGCCTTGGTGCCGGGAATATTTTGTCAGAAGAGGAGAAGTATGCCATTCTGAAAGAAATGACGTTGGAATTTGGTCAGGAGCTGGCACAGGAGGGAGATTTTCAGGAGGATGTGGCAAAGGAAATCAGTGTGGTAAAGGGCAATCGTATTTCCCTGGATCATTACTATTCCTCATGCTGTCCAGATGAGGTATTTCGCCAGATTTATAATGGCTACCAGAAAACACTGCGTCAGAGACGGAAACTGGATTTTGATGATATGCTTCTTTGCTGTTATGAACTTTTTGACCAGAGAAAGGACATTCTGACCGCATGGCAGAATAAATTTCAATATATTATGGTGGATGAGTTTCAGGACATTAATCATCTTCAGTACGATATTGTCCGTATGCTGGCAAAGCCCAGAGATAACCTGTTTATAGTGGGAGACGATGATCAGTCCATTTACCACTTCAGAGGAGCGAAGCCGGAGATTATGCTGAACTTTACAAAAAACTATCCAAAGGCAGAAACCGTTCTTTTGAATATGAACTACCGTTGTACCAAAAATGTGCTTCAGGCAGCTATGAATGTGGTAAGCTGTAATGAGAAGCGTTTCCTTAAACAGCTTTCCACCCCTAATGAACAAGGGAAACCTGTGCGTATAATGGAATTTGATCATCCAAGAGAAGAATATGTGAAGGTAGCGGCTTTTTTGAAAAAACGCCTGGACGCAGGGGAGCAGCTGGAGGATACCGCTGTGCTTTTTCGTACCAATCAGGAGGCAGAAGGACTTGTTGGAGCATTGATGGAATATCAGGTACCTTTTACCATGAAAGAACAGCTGCCTAATTTGTTCCGACACTGGATCAGCAGAAATCTGATGGCTTACCTGAAAATGGCAGTAGGAGACAGAACGAGAAAGACTTTTCTGGAGATTATGAATCGCCCAAACCGCTATATAGCAAGAGATGCACTGACCCAGACCACCATTTCATTTTCATCGCTTAGAGAATATTACAAAGATAAAGACTGGATGTGTGACCGCATTACGACTTTAGAAACGCATCTTCGTATACTGTCTGCGCTGGCCCCTTATGCGGCTTTGAACTTTATCCGAAAAGGAATGGGCTATGAGCAATACCTGATCGAATACGCACAGTACCGCAAAATACGGTCTGAGGAGCTTCTGGAAATATTAGATCGCATTCAGGAAAGCGCTAAGGGTATGAAAACTCTGGAAGAGTGGGAAAATTACATTGAGGATTATACTAAAAAGCTGACAGAACAGGCAAAAAAACAAGAAACCAGGCGGGAAGGAATTGTGATTTCCACCCTGCATGCAGTGAAAGGTCTGGAATATGATAAAGTTTATATTATGAATGTAAACGAAGGCAGCATTCCATATAAAAAGGCTGTTCTTGCAGAGGCTTTGGAAGAAGAACGCCGGCTTTTTTACGTAGGCATGACGCGTGCGAAGAAAGAGCTTATGCTTTGTTATGTGCGCCACCAGTATGACAAAGAGCGGGATCCGTCCCGCTTTTTAGAGGAAACAGGGTTATATTAACGAAGTAGATACAGAGGCGGACACAGATGCTATTTCCTCTTGTAAACATAAAAAATATAAAGTATAATAAGGACTGTTGTGCAAAAACACGGAATTGAAATTGCGGAAGCAGTGCAGATAAATGACGAAAAAAACGAAATGGAGAAATCGCATATTCTGGCTGAAAATCCTGCTTATGATCCTGGTGATCGCAGGATCTTATCTGGCGTATGCCTTTATATACAGAGGAAGAAATGAACCGCCAACGAAGCGGAAAACAACGAATCAGGAAGCAGCCTGCTATACCTTGCGCGGGCAGATCCAGATGCTCTCTCAGAAAGAGGCCTTGATGGCCTTCGCCTTTGAAGACAGAAAGAACGAGCGGGAATATGGAACCTATATCATTCCCGGTTTAAAAGCAACCCGAACTCTTCTTACCAGCGGGGGTGATATGCCGGCTATGTGTACAACTATGACACCACAAGGGCTGGCTGTAACAGAGGATTATATCTTCGTAAGTGCATATTGTCATGCGAAGAAGCATAATTCAGTAATCTATATGATCAATAAAGAGTCACATCGTTTCATAAAAGAGATCGTTTTACCCGGACAGCCCCATGTAGGAGGTCTGGCTTACGACAGCACACACAAGATTTTGTGGTATTCCTCAAACACAGAGGAGCTTGCCCAGGCAGTAAGTCTTACCATGGACGCTGTCCAAAATTATGATTACGATGAAAGCAAGCGTCCTATTGCAACCAATCAGGTGGCCAGCCTTTATGGAATCGTCCGTGATTCCTTTATGACCTTTTATGAAGGCTGTCTGTACGTCGGCTGTTTTACAAAGTACACAGACAGTGCGATCGCAAGATATGCCGTAGATGACAGAGGAAATCTGGTAAATACCATGGAGGAAGGTCTGGGAATGAATTTTGAGATGGCAGTTCCTCTTGATTATTCTACGATTTCCGAGCAGGCACAGGGAATGACTTTTTATAATGATAAGCTTCTGTTGTCCCATTCCTTTGGAATTCTGCCGTCCCGGGTTGTATTTTATGAAAAATCCGATAAACGTCTTTATGTAGATGAAAATTCTGCTATCAGCTATCGTTTCCCAGAGAGGATTGAGCAGATTTTTGTGGACGGAGATGATTTATATGTGCTGTTTGAATCCGCTGCTTATGCATATAGTTCAGCATCCGTGAATATAGTGGACAGGGTTCTGAAGCTGAGTCTTCCCAGAATGGAAGAGTATCAGCAGAGTACAGGAAAGCAGAATGATTTGTGAGAATGAAACCAGGATTGTCCACATATATTAAAATGAGAGGTGATATAAGATAGAAGCAGAGCAGATTCAGAACCTGTTTGCGGGAAATATCCGCAGATTGTTGATGGATGCAAATCTTGATTACGATAAAATATATGAGATACGTCTGAGAGTGGGAAGACCATTGTTCTATACCTATGATGGCGGTGAGGGGTTTCTTACTGACCAGGAGGGACAATATGTGGTGACAAGAGAAGACCTGAAGGAAACAATGGAATATATAAGCGGTTATTCCCTTTATTCCTATGAGGATGAAATGCGCCAGGGCTTTCTGACTGTTCAGGGAGGACACAGGGTTGGGGTTACCGGAAAGGTGATCCTGGACGGAAACGAGATACGGGGGATGAAATATATTTCCTGTATCAATGTGCGTCTGGCTCACGAAATAGTGGGCTGTGCAGATCCGGTAATGCCCTATATCCGCAGGAAAGACTGGGTAGCACATACGCTGATCGTTTCGCCTCCAAGAGGAGGAAAGACAACCCTTTTAAGGGATATTATCCGGCAGCTGAGTAACGGTGAAGAAAAGAAGAAGCTGCCTGGACTGACCGTTGGTGTGGTGGATGAGCGAAGCGAGCTGGCTGGTTCCTACCAGGGGGTTCCACAGAATGATCTGGGCATGCGTACAGATGTGCTGGACGGCTGCCCGAAGGCAGAGGGAATGAAGATGTTGATCCGCTCTATGTCTCCGGCTGTTGTAGCAGTGGATGAACTGGGCAAAAAGGAAGATTTTAAAGCTGTGGAATCGGTGATTCACAGTGGATGTAAAGTCATTGCAACTGCCCATGGAAATTCTATTGAGGATGTGATCCAACAGCCCTATTTTCAGAAAATGGTGCGAAAAAGAGTATTTGAACGGTATATTTTTCTGGATAAAGGGACACATGCAGGACATATAATCGGAATCTATGACAGAAATGGGAGGCCTTGTTGAAAACAGCAGGAATTATTCTCATCCTTTTTTCCGGAACAGGTCTGGGAATGTGCAAAAGCATGGAATTAACCAGCAGACTGAAAATTCTGGAAAATCTGGTTCAGCTTATTCTGCTACTAAAAGGAGAAATCCGATGTACCGGTGCTACACTAGAAGATGCATTTCTGGATGTGGCGGCGAAAATGCCAGGGGAGTACAGGCTGTTTCTGGAGGAAACGGCCAGACGCCTTCAGAAGCGTCCCGGAATTACGTTTGACATTATTTTTCGGGAATGTGCTGCCAGAAGTCTTCCATTGCAAAACCTTTCTGTCCGGGAAAGAGAATGCTTCCTTTCGCTTGGAGAAAAGCTTGGATATCTGGATAAGAAAATGCAGGTGGCACAGCTGGAACTTCTGGAGGAAGAATTGGTCGAACGGGTAAAGTCTCTGAAAAGTGCTATGCCAAAGGAGCAGAAGACCTGTCAGAGTATGGGAATCCTGGGCGGAATGCTGTTGGCGATTCTGATGTGGTAGGAGAAAGGAGGTTCCCCTTGGAAGTCAGTATTATTTTTAAAATTGCTGCTGTGGGGATCCTGGTCTCGGTACTTTCCCAGGTACTGAAGCACAGCGGCAGGGAGGAACAGGCTTTTTTGGTCAGTCTTGCCGGTCTGCTGGTGGTTTTGTTCTGGATCGTACCATATATTTATGAATTATTTGACAGCATAAAAAAACTATTTGAATTATGATCTGATTCACCTGCATCTGAGTTTCAGGAGGTGGAAAATGGATATTATAAAGATTTCTTTACTAGGCGTATGCGGTGTTATCCTTGGTTTTCTTATGAAAGGAACAAAACCGGAATACGCCTGTTTTATTACAGTGGGAATCGGTCTTGTGATCATGGGTCTTGTTGTAGGAAAAATCCGGTATCTGTTTGATTCCCTGGGAGAAATCCAGAAAACGCTTCAGGCAGACACGGATTATATTTCCACTCTGGTAAAAATGATAGGAATCACTTACATTGGACAATTTGCTTCCAGTATCTGCAAGGACGCCGGATACAGTACTACAGCAGCTCAGATTGAGTTGTTCTGTAAGCTGTCAGTGATGGTGCTGAGTATGCCGGTACTTATGGCTCTTCTGAAAACGATCCAGGAGTTTATGGTATGAAGGGTAAGGAAAAAATGACCAAAGGCAGGAGGGCAGGGGGATTAAGAATACTACTTATAATGCTATGGCTGGGAAGCGGCACAACCATCCTTGTGAAAGGAGAAAGCAGCAGTGCAAGTCCGGCTGTTACAGAGCATATTACAGATCAGCTGCTTTCAGATATGTCCTTAGAGCAGGTTCAGACCCTGATGGATGAAATGCTGGGGAAAGACAGCTTTTCCATAGGCTCAGCATTAAAAAATATGATAAACGGCGAAACAGTATTTTCCAAAGAGGCGGTGCAGCAATTTTTGCGCAGCCTCTTTTTTGACAGACTGGAAAAGGAGAGAGAAGGGTTTTTACGTATTCTTGTTCTGGTGCTGGCAGCTGCGGTGTTCTCAAATTTTGCCGCCGTATTTGAGAACAGCCAGATTGGGGATGTAAGCTTTTATATGGTATATCTTTTGCTATTTGCCATTTTGATGAGCAGCTATCAGCAGCTTGGTGTTTCTCTTGGAAAACAGCTGGAATGGATAACACAGTTTATGAAGGGACTGGCACCTGCTTATTTTGTAGCTGTTTCAGCTGCCACAGGTGCAGTGACTGCTTCGGCATTTTATCAGGGCGTGTTGCTTTTGGTGTGGCTGGTAGAATGGCTTCTTCTTACCTTGATCCTGCCTGGTGCCAATCTGTATGTGCTTCTTTGTCTTGTAAATCATCTTTCCAAGGAGGGAATGCTCAGTAAAATGGCAGAGCTTCTGGAAACCTTGATCAGCTGGAGCCTGAAAACAATGCTGGGTGCAGTACTGGGACTTCAGGCTGTGAGGGGGCTGGTGACTCCTGCCATGGATGCGCTCAAAAGGACCGCCATCGGAAAAACTGCGGGAGCGATCCCGGCAGTGGGAAATGCAGTAAATGTGGTGACAGAGCTGATCCTGACAGGAGCTTTGCTTGTAAAAAACTGCCTGGGTGCAGTGGCAGTGGTAATTTTACTTCTTGTATGCGCAGGGCCTGTGATTCACTATGGCGTTCTTTCTTTTTGTTATCGTTTCCTGGGAGCCGTTGCCCAGCCGGTATCGGACAAGAGAATTGTAGGCTGCCTTGGTACAATGGGAGATGGCTGTGCCATGCTTCTTCGGATCATGCTGACTGCGGAAATTTTATGTGTGCTTACCTTTGTGATCCTTATGGCATCAGCAGGAACCTGATCAGTAGCGGTCTGCTGCAGAAAGAGTGAGTTTTTATGAAAGAAGCTATTTATAGCTGGATGAAATGTCTTGCCATATTTTATATCCTGCTCACTATGCTCATCCATCTGGTTCCCACTGAGAAATATCAACGCTATGTGCGTTTTTTTATGGGACTATTGCTGATCGTTATGTTAATGACTCCAATATTCTCTGTTTTAGAAAAAACCAAAACATTACCAGAGAGCTTTTCCAGTCTTTACCGGGAAGAAGAAAATCAACGTCTGACTTTTGATATGGAAAATCTTCAAAGAAGCCTTCTGGAAAATGGAGTGGAAGAACAGCTTGAACAGAATATAACGGAAGCTTTCCAAAAGAATGGCATAGAAGTGATGGCATGCAGGGTAAAGATAGAAGGGGAACTGCTAAAAGCTACTTTGTGGACAAAGGAGATGCCGGATACAAAGCTGGAGAGGAGGATGAAGAATGAGCTTGCACAAAATTGGGGAATCCTGGAAGAAAACAGCGAAGTCCTTGTTTGGAAAAATGGGCACCAGACAATGGGTGATCCTTCTTCTTCTGGGAATGCTTCTTACGGTGATAGCACTTCCGGTGTCCCATAAACAGGATGGCGTTTTCCCGGAGCAAAATAACAGTTCTCTTTTTACAGATCGTTCAGAAGAAGAAACGGTCAGCCGGACTGCGCTGGAAAAAAAACTGGAGGGGCTTTTGTCCCAGGTGGAAGGTGTGGGAGAAGTGCGTGTGATCCTTATGACCGGGACGGAAAAAGACAGCAGCAGCTTCTACAGTTCGGAAAATGAAACGGTTACCGGAATACTGGTGGCAGCTCAGGGGGCAGATAATTCTGTGGTTTCCAGAAATATTGTAGAGGCAGTAATGGCATTATTTCAGGTAGATGCCCATAAAATTAAAGTGATGAAAATGAAATGAGGAGAGGTAAAGTGAAAAAGATTCTGAAAAAGAACCAGGTAATCATTACGTCACTGGCGGTTTTGATCGCAGTTGCAGGATATCTGAATTTTGCAGATGTGGATCTTGGTCTGAAAAATAAGGAGGCCAGCGCAGACAGCAATAGTATTCTGGATGAGGTAAATTACGATCTGACCGATGAAACAGCCCTTTTGGATGAAAATGGGGCAGATGGCAGCCTTACGGACGTGCAGGATCAGACTACCAGCACCCCGGGAGAAGCTGTACTTACTGCAGCCTCTGATTTTGCAGCTTCAGCAAAGCTGTCCAGGGAGCAGATACGTTCCCAGAATAAAGCGGATCTTCAGGCAATTATCAATAACCAGGAGCTTGGGGATGATGAGAAGCAGGAGGCTGTAAGCACAATGGTTTCCATGGCAGATATCGCGGAGAAAGAAGCCGCTGCAGAGCTTCTGCTGGAGGCGAAGGGCTTTGAAAATGTAATTGTAAATCTTACCGGCGAGACTGCGGATGTGGTAGTTCCGGAAGCGGATCTTACAGATGCAAAGCGAGCCCAGATTGAAGACATTGTGAAAAGAAAAACAGGAATTGCTCCGGAAAACATTGTGATCACCCCTTTAAATGAAAGTGAGGAGGAACTGACCAACAAGGATGAATCTCTGGAAACTGCGGTAGATATAGATGACAACACGGTCACAGATTCCTCATATAACCCTTGACAGTGCGGCAGTCCTTATACTAGAATAGGAATGCTGCAAAAATATAAGGCTTGTGAAACATAGAATTCAAATAGGAGGCTAAACGTGTCAAAGTATACGAAAGAAATAGAAAAAAGAAGAACCTTTGCCATCATTTCCCACCCGGATGCAGGTAAGACCACTCTGACTGAGAAATTCCTGCTGTATGGCGGAGCCATTAATCTGGCCGGTAGTGTTAAAGGAAAGGCAACGGCCCGCCATGCAGTATCAGACTGGATGGAAATTGAGAAGGAGAGAGGTATTTCCGTTACTTCTTCCGTATTACAGTTTCATTACGACGGATATTGCATCAACATTCTGGATACTCCCGGACATCAGGATTTCTCAGAGGATACCTACCGTACCCTGATGGCAGCAGATTCTGCAGTCATGGTAATTGACGGCTCCAAGGGTGTTGAGGCACAGACCAGAAAGCTGTTTAAGGTTTGCGTTATGAGACACATTCCTATTTTTACATTTATTAATAAGATGGACCGTGATGCGAATGACACCTTTGATCTTCTGGATGAGATTGAGAAAGAGCTGGGTATCGCAACCTGTCCGATCAACTGGCCCATTGGTTCCGGTAAAAAATTCCGCGGAGTTTATGACCGTAATACCAATAAGATCCTTACTTTTACAGATACTCAGAAGGGTACGAAAGAGGGAAATTTCCAGGAAATCGACCTGGATGATTCCCGTGCGCTTGAAGTTATGGATCCAGAGCAGAAGGAACAGCTTCTTGAGGAAATCGAGCTTTTGGACGGTGCCAGCGCTGAATTTGACCAGGAACTGGTAAGTAAGGGAGAGCTTACTCCTGTATTTTTCGGATCTGCTCTTACCAACTTTGGTGTAGAAACATTCCTGGAGCATTTTCTGAAAATGACCACATCACCTCTTCCAAGAATGGCAGACATAGGTCTTATCGACCCTATGAGTGATGATTTCTCTGCTTTTGTATTTAAGATCCAGGCAAATATGAATAAGGCTCATCGTGACAGGATTGCGTTTATGCGTATCTGCTCAGGTAAATTTGACGCTGCCCAGGAAGTGTATCATGTGCAGGGAGAGAAGAAGATGAGACTTCTCCAGCCTCAGCAGATGATGGCTGAGTCCCGTCATGTTGTGGATGAGGCTTATGCAGGAGATATTATCGGTGTATTTGATCCGGGTATTTTTTCCATAGGAGATACGATTTGTTCTGTCGGAAATAAATTTGCATTTGAGGGGATTCCTACATTTGCACCAGAGCATTTTGCAAGGGTCAGACTTCTGGACACGATGAAGAGAAAACAGTTTGTGAAGGGAATCAACCAGATCGCACAGGAAGGTGCTATCCAGATTTTCCAGGAACTTTATGGAAATATGGAAGAAATCATAGTGGGCGTTGTCGGTGTGCTTCAGTTTGATGTACTGAAATACCGTCTGGAGAATGAATATAATGTTGAAATCCGTCTGGAAAATCTGCCTTATGAGCATATCAGATGGATCGCAAATAAAGATGAGATAGCTGTGGACAAGATCGTGGGAACCTCTGATATGAAGAAGGTTACAGATCTGAAGGGTAATCCGCTGCTTCTGTTTATTAATGCATGGAGTGTTGGTATGACAGAAGACAGAAATCCGGATTTAATCTTAACGGAATTCAGTAAATAACTCTTTTCATTTTTGACGCATTTTGCTATAATAGTAATACTTAGTGAAAGTATACCCAGGAGGTTTGTAAGTATGGCAGAGAAGAGAACAACATATAAAATACAGGATATTGAAGGAATCGGTGAGGTTCAGATCGCAGACGAGGTAGTTACCATTATCGCCGGACTTGCTGCTACAGAAGTAGACGGTGTTGCCTCCATGGCTGGTAATATTACCAATGAACTGGTAAGTAAGCTGGGAATGAAGAATCTTTCCAAGGGCGTTAAGGTTGAAATAATAGACGGTGTTGTAAGCGTTGACCTTAACCTGAATATCGAATATGGCATGAACATTCTTGAGACCAGTAAGAAGGTGCAGGAGAAGGTGAAAGCGGCCATTGAGAATATGACAGGACTTGAGGTCGCAGATGTTAATATTCATATTGCAAGTGTGGATATGGAGAACGAAAAAGGAAAATAAACAAAGTATAGAGATGTCTGCGTAAGCAGACATTTCTTTGTAGTGATTAAGTGGGAGTTAAATAGTAGGAGTTAAATAGCAGGAGGAAGCATGAGAAGAAGGGAACAGAGAGAACATATTTTTAAGCTGCTTTTTATCAGCGAGTTTAATACACAGAAGGAAATGGAAGAGCAGCTGGCATTATATTTGTCCGATATTGAGAATCTGGAAGAGAGTGACAGAGAGTATATCAGCCGCAAATATATGAACATTATGAACCATACCAGAGAACTTGACGAGAAGCTGAACAGCATCAGTATGGGCTGGAAGACCAGCCGTATGAATCGTGTTGACCTGACTGTGCTTCGTCTGGCTGTGTATGAGCTTGAATATGAGAAAGAAGAAGTGCCTGTTGGAGTTGCCATTAATGAGGCGGTAGAACTGGCGAAATGCTTCGGTTCAGAGGAATCCGGCGCATTTGTAAACGGAATCCTTGGTAAGATCGCCAACCCGGATAAGAAGGTTGCCGCAAGAAAGGCACCGGTCAGAGAGGAACAGCAGACCTCTGTAAGACCGAAGTCCGGCTTTAAGGTGAAGGATCCTTCTAAGAAGGTTGTAGTTGTCAATCGGAATGTAAGCTCTAAGGCACCGGAAAATAAGAATGAATAATGTCTATTCTGTTGGTCAGGTAAACCGCTATGTGAAGAATATGTTTGCCCAGGACTATTTTTTACAGAATATTTATGTGAAAGGAGAGGTATCGAATTGTAAATACCACTCCACAGGTCATATCTACTTTACCCTGAAGGATGAGGGGGGAACCCTCAAGTGTATTATGTTCGCCGGCTCCAGGAAAGGCCTTGCCTTCCGTATGAAGGATGGAGATAAGGTGGTAGCAGGGGGAAGAGTAGATGTTTATGAAAGAGACGGCGTTTATCAGTTCTATGCCAGGGAGATCACTCTGGAGGGCGCAGGTGCGCTTTATGAGAGGTATCTGGCTCTGAAGCAGGAACTGGAAGACATGGGAATGTTTGCGCCGGAGTACAAACAGCCTATCCCGGAGTTTGCCCACAGGGTAGGAATCGTTACCTCTCCTACAGGTGCGGCGATCAGGGATATTATTAATGTTTCCAGCAGAAGGAACCCTTTTATCCAGAGCATCCTTTATCCGGCTCTTGTGCAGGGTGAGGGTGCAGCTGCAAGTATTGTCCAGGGAATCCGGATGCTGGATCAGGCAGGGGTGGACGTTATCATTGTAGGCCGCGGAGGAGGTTCCATTGAGGAATTGTGGGCTTTTAATGAAGAAGAGGTGGCAAGAGCGATTTTTGAATGCCATACACCTATTATCTCCGCAGTTGGCCATGAGACTGATTTTACAATTGCAGACTTTGTGGCAGATCTTCGCGCCCCTACACCGTCGGCAGCAGCAGAGCTGGCTTATTTCGACTGTCAGAGCCTTTTGAATTCCATGCAGGGATATGAAGAGCGGCTTACGCGTGCAGTACGGAATAAAATCGAAGTAAGTCAGATGAGGCTGGAAAGATACCGGACACGGCTCTCCTATCTGAATCCGGAGAGCAGGCTGCGGGATCGTCAGCAATATGTAACAGATATGCAGGATCGTATCCGGTCTGCCATGGAACAAAAGATAAAAGACAAAAGATACAGGCTGTCCCTTTATCTGGAACGGTTTCATGGTCTTTCTCCTCTTAGAAAGCTGAATCAGGGTTATTCCTATGTATCAGACGGAGAAGGTAAGACTTTGACAAGCGTTTCACAAGTGAAACAAGGGGATAGTCTGCAGATTTATGTGACAGACGGTACTATAGAGACGACTGTGCGAAATATAAAGAAAGAGGTACGGGATGATGGCTGAGGAGAAAAAAGAAGAGAAGACTCTGGAGGAAGCTTTTTCAGAGCTGGATGCTCTGGCCGATAAGCTGGAGAACCGTGAAACCTCCCTGGAGGATTCTTTCCGTCTTTATAAACAGGGAATGGAGCTTTTGAAATATTGTAATGATAAGCTTGATACTGTAGAGAAGAAAATGCTGCAGATGAATGAGGATGGTAGCCTTGGTGAATTTTCAAGATGAATTAAAGAAAAGAACAGAAGAAATTGATAAGGTGCTTACGTCTTACCTTCCACGAGAAGAGGGTTTTGCAAAGACCATGGCACAGGCAATGAATTACAGCGTTCTGGCAGGAGGCAAGCGTCTTCGTCCCATGTTGGTGCTGGAGACCTTGAGAATGTTTGGCGGAGAGGAAAAACTGGCATATCCATTTATGGCAGCTATAGAAATGATCCATACCCATTCATTGGTTCATGATGATCTGCCGGCTATTGATAATGATGATTACAGAAGAGGACGCCTTACTACCCATAAGGTTTACGGAGAGGCTATGGGTGTACTTAGCGGTGTGGCACTTCTGAATTATGCCTATGAGGTGATGTTCACTGCTTTTGACAGGGCAGATACGCCATATGCTCAGGCGCATGTAATCCAGGCTCTGAAGGTAATGGCCCATAAGACCGGACTATACGGAATGCTCGGTGGACAGAGTGTTGATGTGGAGAATGATGGCAAGCCTATGAGCCGTCAGATGATCGATTATATTTACGAGAATAAGACCTCTGCACTTATAGAGGCTTCTATGATGACTGGTGCTATTCTCGGCGGAGCCTCTGCAGAAGAACTTGCTGCAGTAGAAAAAGCTGCCAAAAATATAGGACTTGCTTTTCAGATCCGGGATGATATTTTGGATGTGACCAGTACCAAAGAGGAGCTTGGAAAGCCAATCCACAGTGACGAGAAGAATCATAAGACTACCTATGTAACAATAATGGGAGTTGAGAAAGCGTCACAACAGGTAGAGGAGTTGTCAGCTGAGGCTGTTAAGCTGCTGGAAGGACTGGATAAGAAAAATGAATTCCTGTTTGCCCTTGTGAAAGAGCTTGTGGGACGCAGGAAGTGAAAGAAGGGTACAAATGATTCTGGATAAAATAAAAAAGCCCAACGATATTCATAAAATTCCCCTGGCTGAATTTCCGCAGCTGGCAGATGAAATACGAAGCTTTTTGATTGAATCCGTTAGCAGGACAGGAGGACATCTGGCATCCAATCTTGGAGTGGTAGAGCTTACACTTGCGCTGCATAATGTACTGGATTTTCCGGATGACAAGCTGATCTGGGATGTGGGTCATCAGGCCTATACCCATAAGATCCTTACCGGGCGAAAGGGCGAGTTTGACAAACTGCGCAAGGAGGGGGGCTTAAGTGGCTTTCCAAAAAGAGGAGAAAGCAGCTGTGACTCCTTTGACGCAGGACACAGTTCAGATTCTATTTCCGCAGGTCTTGGTTATGTGAGGGCAAGAGACCTTCAAGGAGAGCAATACCATGTGGTTTCTGTGATTGGAGATGGTGCACTTACAGGTGGCATGGCCTATGAAGCTTTGAATAATGCTGCCAATCTGGACAGCAATTTTATTATTGTCTTGAATGATAATAATATGTCAATTTCTCCAAATGTAGGGGGAATGTCCAATTATCTCAGCGCTCTTCGTACAGCAGAGGCATATACAGGAATGAAGATAAGTCTGAATAAAGCGGTAAAGAAGATTCCTCATGTAGGAACCGCTATGGTAGATGCCATGAGAAGGACAAAAAGCAGTATTAAGCAGCTGTTTATTCCTGGAATGTTATTTGAAAATATGGGACTGACTTATCTTGGACCTGTAGACGGACATAATATGCGTCAGATGATGCGGCTTTTTAACGAAGCCAAGCGTGTGAAGGGACCTGTTGTAGTTCATGTTCTCACAGAGAAGGGGCGTGGCTATGAGCCTGCAAGACAGAACCCGGATATGTTTCACGGAATCGGACCATTTGATGTAAAAACAGGCAAGCTTACCCAGAAGAAGGTTTGTCCAGGTTATACGGATGTTTTTTCAGATGTACTATGTGAAACGGCAGAAAAGGAGACGAAGCTGGTTGCCATTACAGCGGCAATGCCTGATGGTACCGGACTTAAGAAATTTTCCCAGAGATTTCCGAAACGGTTTTTTGATGTGGGAATCGCAGAGGAACATGCAGTTTCCTTTGCGGCCGGTCTGGCGCTGGGAGGAGTGCTTCCGGTGGTTGCTATTTATTCGTCCTTTTTACAGAGAGCTGTGGATCAGATGCTCCATGATGTGTGCATGCAGAAGCTGCATGTTATTTTTGCTGTGGACAGGGCTGGTCTGGTTGGTGCAGACGGAGAAACACATCAGGGAAATTTTGATCTGTCTTATCTGAGTATGATGCCGGGAATGACGGTAATGGCGCCCAAGAATGACTGGGAGTTAAAAGAAATGTTCCGCTTTGCGGTAGGAATCGAGGGTCCGGTAGCAATCCGCTATCCAAGGGGAAATGCATATCAGGGGCTGCAGGAATATACAGAACCTGTAAAAATGGGAAAAAGCGAAGTGCTTCATATGGGAAATCAGGTGGCAGTTCTGGCACTGGGCAGTATGGTAGAAATCTGTGAGGATGTTTTGGGTGAATTAAGAGAAGTAGGAGTTGATCCGACTTTTGTAAATGTTCGATTTGTAAAACCATTAGACACGGCTTTGCTGGATCAGCTGGCAGAGAATCATAAGCTGGTGGTGACAGTAGAAGAAAATGTTCAAAATGGCGGTTATGGGCAGCATGTGTGTGGCTATATGGAGGAATGTCATCCTGAAGTCCAGGTGCTTCCGGTGGCCATTCCAGACTGTTTCGTAGCTCATGGAGGTGTGGACAGTCTTCGGGCCAAGCTGGGGCTTAGCACCTCTGCTATTACAGATAAAATTATGAAAACGTTGGAAGGATTAAGAGAATGAAGAAACGATTGGATATGATGCTGGTGGAGCGCGCTCTTGCACCTTCCAGAGAAAAGGCAAAAGCATATATTATGGCCGGACAGGTTTATGTGGATGATCAGAAGGAAGATAAAGCAGGAGCCATGTTTGCCGATACGGTGAAGGTAGAGGTAAGGGGAAATACCCTTCCTTATGTAAGCCGTGGTGGACTGAAGCTTGAGAAGGCAATGGAGGAATTCGATGTAAGCCTTCAGGGAAAGGTATGTATGGATGTAGGTGCATCAACAGGTGGATTCACAGATTGCATGCTTCAGAATGGCGGAGTGAAGGTGTATTCCATTGATGTAGGATATGGCCAGCTGGACTGGAAGCTTCGTAATGATCCAAGAGTTGTGTGCATGGAGAAGACAAATATCCGTTATGTAGTGCCGGAGGATATTCAGGAACCACCTGCCTTTTCTTCCATTGATGTTTCCTTTATTTCCCTGACGAAGGTTCTGGGACCTGTCAGAAACCTTCTTACAGAGGATGGGGAAGTTGTCTGCCTGATCAAGCCGCAGTTTGAAGCTGGCCGGGAGAAGGTAGGAAAGAAAGGCGTTGTCCGTGATCCCGCAGTTCATGAAGAGGTTATTGAAAAGGTCAGGGATTTTGCCATGAGCATTTCCCTGGAGCCCTGTCACCTGTCTTTTTCTCCCATAAAGGGACCGGAAGGAAATATTGAGTATTTGCTTCATCTGAAGAAAAGACCAGAAGGAACCACGGTTGCCGACAGTCTTGCCGTGAAGGTAGAGGATGTGGTTGCCCAGGCTCACGGAGCACTGGATAAACCAGCTGTAAAATAAATCGTACTCACAGGAAACAGATACGGAAAATATGTTATGAATAAGTTTTATATAATAACCAACAGTGAAAAAGATAAAAATTTGGAATTTACAGACCAGGTGGTAAGGTATCTGGGCGAAAGAGGGGCACATTGTGAGGTTCAGCTGGCGGGAAGACAGTCAGAGGGAGCTTTTCACTATACAGACCCAAGAATGATTCCGGAAGAAACCCAGTGCATCATTGTGCTTGGGGGTGACGGAACGCTTTTGCAGGCTGCCAGAGATATTCAGGCGGCCCATGATGAGATACGTAGTCAGATTCCTCTTCTTGGGGTGAATCTTGGAAACCTGGGCTTCCTGGCTGAGGTAGACAGACAGTCTGTATATCAGGCTTTAGATAAACTGGTGTCAGATGTGTACGAGGTAGAAGAACGGATGATGCTTTGCGGAACCGTTTACAGGGGAGAGAAGGTTATCGGCGAGGACATTGCTTTAAATGACATTGTTATCGCAAGGGAAGGTCCTCTTCGTGTTGTAAGATTTAAGAATTTTGTGAATGACGAATATCTGAATTCTTATAATGCTGACGGAATCATTATCTCCACGCCTACAGGATCTACCGGATACAGTCTTTCTGTTGGAGGACCTATTGTTTCACCTAGTGGAGAAATGACGATTATGACTCCTATTGCGCCTCACACATTGAACAGCCGCAGTATTGTTTTTCCGGCAGAGGATGTGATCACTGTGGAAATGGGAGAGGGACGACACAAGGATTGCGAGCGGGGACTGGCTTCTTTTGACGGAGATTCTGAGATTGCCATGATCACAGGAGACAGAATCGTGATCCGTAAGGCTGAAGTGAAGACAAGAATTTTAAAGCTGAATCATTTAAGCTTTGTTGAAGTGCTGAGGCAGAAGATGAGAGACAGCTGACAAAGTCTGTTTTGCAGGGAGGTTAAAACGTGAAATCAGCAAGACATGAAAAAATCATCGAACTGATAAAAGAATATAACATAGATACACAGGAAGAACTGGCAGCCAGACTGAATGAAGCCGGTTTTAAGGTGACGCAGGCTACGGTTTCACGAGATATCCGTGCACTGAAAATGACTAAGGTTGCAGGAAAAGACGGGAAATCCCGTTATGCGATCCTTCAGGATACCCAGCCGGGGCTGGGTAATCAGTATACAAGAGTGTTAAATGATGCAGTTGTGTCCATTGACGTAGCGCAGAATCTGGTCGTGATCAAGACGGTTACCGGTATGGCAATGGGAGTTGCCACTGCTTTGGATGCTTTGAAATGGCCGGAAATCCTTGGGTGCATAGCAGGAGATGATACGATTATGTGCGCCTGCAAGAGTGCAGAATTGGCAGAAGGCGTTATGGAGAAGCTTAGTGGTATTTTGAGTAAAAGATGATGTAAGGAGGCCGGCTTTGTTAGTACAGTTACATGTAAAAAACCTTGCACTCATAGATGAAATCGAAGTGGAATTCGGATCAGGACTGAATATCCTTACCGGTGAAACCGGCGCAGGTAAGTCCATTCTTCTTGGTTCCATGCAGTTGATCCTGGGAGGAAAGACATCCAGAAGCATGATTCGGGAAAATGCCCCGTATGCACTGGTTGAGCTTTTATTTCAGGTGGAGAATACGAAAGCAAAGGAAGCACTTGCCGCACTTGACATTTATCCGGAAGACGGACAGGTTCTTATGTCAAGAAAAATTATGGATGGCAGGAGTATTAATAAGATAAATGGGGAGACAAGCACCGTCAGTCAGATGAAGGCTGCGGCAGCATGTCTCCTTGACATTCATGGACAGCATGAGCACCAGTCACTTCTCTATGAGGAGAAGCAGCTGGAAATACTGGATGCTTATGGCCGTGAAAAAATCCTTCCGGAAAAAGAAAAGGTGAAAGCTGCTTATCAGGAATATAAGAAATGTCAGACGGAGTTGAAATCTCTTGATATGGATGAGGAGCAGAGAAAACGGGAAATGGCTTTTCTGGAATTTGAGATTGATGAGATCGAGAAGGCTGCTCTCACACCAGGAGAAGATGAGGAACTGGAGAAGCAGTACCGGAAATTGTCAAATGGACGCAGGATTATTGAGTCACTTCAGAGTGCCCATGCGCTTACAGGATACGATGGACAGGGAGCCGGGGATGCAGTAGGGGAAGCACTTCGTGAGCTTTCCAGAGTGACAGAATTTGATGACCAGCTGGAAGTCCTTTCCCAGACACTTTCAGAGGTAGATAGTCTGCTCAATGATTTTAACAGAGAGCTGTCCTCCTATATGGATGATATGACCTTTGACGAGTCTGTTTTTTACGAGACAGAGCGTCGGCTGGATCTGCTTAATGGCTTGAAAGCAAAATATGGACAGCGCATAGAAGAAATTCTGGAATATCAGAAAAAACAGCAGGAGAAGCTGACCAGGCTTCAGAAATATGAAGAGATTTTTGAGACAGCGAAGGAGGAACTGAATCAGGCAGAGAAAAGATTGGAAGCTGCCTGCGGTCATCTTTCGGATGTTCGTAAAGAATACAGCCTTCAGCTGGAAAATAAGGTGATCCAGGGACTGCAAGACCTGAATTTCCTGGATGTAAATTTTGCGATTACATTTTCCAGGAGAAGCAGCTTTACAGATAACGGCTACGATGAAATTCAATATGAAATTTCCACAAATCCGGGAGAGAATCTGAAGCCTCTTGGACAGATCGTTTCAGGTGGTGAATTATCACGTATCATGCTTGCGCTGAAGGCAATTCTGGCAGATCGTGACCAGATCGAAACTTTGATTTTTGATGAAATTGATACCGGAATCAGCGGTCGTACAGCACAGAAGGTTTCAGAGAAAATGGCAGTGATCGGCCATCATCACCAGGTACTGTGTATTACCCATCTGCCGCAGATTGCAGCTATGGCAGATTCTCATTTCCAGATTGAAAAACAGGTAGAAGGGACCAAGACCACTACCCAGATACATACTCTTGACGAAGAAGCCTCTATTCATGAGCTTGCCCGCCTTCTTGGCGGCGCCCAGATTACCGGCGCAGTGCTTGAAAATGCAAGAGAGATGAAGAAACTGGCCGGGGAGTGCAAGGCGGAACTGGATTAATTATAAGTACATAGATTGAACGCAGTCGCTTCGCGACTGCGTTCATGAGCAAGTTCTGCTGTAGTCAGCATGTTCTCAATAAAAATCCCATATCCGCTTGCAGCATCCTGAACAAAAACATGAGTAACCGCACCGATTATCTTTCCATCCTGGAGAACCGGACTGCCGCTCATACCTTGGACAATACCGCCTGTGGCATGTAGAAGTTCCTGGTCGGTGATGCGGATAACAAAGCTTTTGTTATTGTCCTCATGGTTCATGTCGATTCTGGTAATTTCTGCTTCATATTCCCGGACTTCATTTCCCACATTGCACAGAATAGAAGCAGATCCCGTTCGGACTTCCTGTTTGTAGCCGATTTTCATCTGGCGGAGATAAATCTGCTGCTGGTTACTTCCGGAAAATAAGTCAGTAAAACGGCCATAAATACCATTTGGGGTATTGGCACTGATCTGTCCGATCACATTGTCATTTCTATAACGGATCAGTCCGGAAAGTTCACCGGGATGACCTGTTTCCCCTTTTTGCACGCCAAGTATCTGTGCAAAATACAGTTTTCCATCTTTTATAGACAAAAGTCTTCCGGTATCAATATCACTGATTCCATGTCCAAGCGCACCAAAATTTCCATTTTTTGTTACATAGGTCAGGGTTCCAATACCTTGAGTGTCATCCCGAACCCAGATTCCCAGTTTGCATTTACCAGAGGAATCCTGAACCGGGGTCAGGGAAACAGGAATCATACGCTCAGCTCTTCGTACACTTACGGTTACAGTGTCCTGCTCAACTTCTTCCAGATCATCGATCAAATCCTGTTTGCAGGATATTTTCTGTCCGTTTAATGCAATGATATAATCACCAGGCTTTAAAAGATTTTTTGCAGGTTCCTGCAATTGCCCTTCCCTGGAAAGTATCTCACCAGTGTCGATTACCAGGACTCCTGCAGTTTCCATGTAAATTCCAACTGTGCTGCCGCTGACGAAAATGTTGTCAGCTTCAGAGGGAATGACTTTGATTTCTTTAAAAAGCAGTTTTCCAAACAGTTTACATGGCAATTGATAGCTTCCTTCGCCGGAAGCAGTTATGGCTTCCCCAAAAGAAACAAAGGGAATGTCTGACAGCGAGGATAAATCCAGTCCTGAATCTCTGTCAATGTGTATTTCATCCGGAATTTTCCGGTCCAGATAACGATAACCCAGAAATACCATTAGCAGAAGGTCAAGGACGAGACAGATAAGGATAAAGCTTTTGTATTTTCGTTTCTGGTACATTTATCCACATCCTTTTCTTTAGTTTTTTTGAAAAAAATCGTGTAATTTCACTGTACTAGTATGGAGCAAATTTGAAATTTCACTCTTGTATTTTTATGAACGGATTCCATTTCTTACATTTATAAAACGGGAAAAATAGCGGATAATGTTGTTTAAATATGCAAAAAAAGTCGAAATTAATCGAACGAAAATGCAGTAAAATCGGCACTTTCGGCTTGATTTCCCCATAGCAGTTCCACTATAATAGACGTTGTTACAGCAAAGGAAAATTTTTCTGAAAAATGTGCAAGAGCAAACAGGGCCCTGCTGTTTTGTACAGACGATAGGAAGATATTGGGGAGAAAAGGCCGTTTGTCCCCGAGATCACCAATATTAAATCTCTGGCTGCAGATTGCCGGAGAATTTTCAAAATGGTAGGAGGAGAATAGCCTCATGGAAAAATTGAATGTGGCAATTGCGGACGATAATGAGAAAATGGTGGAAGTATTAAGCCAGATAATTGATCAGGACGAAGACCTGAAGCTGGTTGGAAAAGCGCATAATGGAGAAGAAATCTGTAATATTATAAAGGAAAAACAGCCTGATGTGGTAGTTCTGGATATTATCATGCCAAAGGTAGATGGACTTTCTGTAATGGAGCGGTTCAGTCACGATGACAAGATGAAAAAAGTGCCATCATTTATTGTGGTGTCAGCAGTGGGACAGGAGCGGATCACAGAGGATGCGTTTGATCTTGGAGCTGACTATTTTATGCTGAAGCCCTTTGATAATAAAATGCTGTTGAATCGGATCAAGCACATACGACGCGCCGGAGAAAGACGGGTCAGAGAAGTGAACCGTCCAAGACCCAAGGAAGAGGAGGCTGGTTACAACTTGGGAAATCTGGAAACAGATGTGACGGATATTATACATGAAATCGGAGTGCCTGCACATATTAAAGGATATCAATATTTACGTGATGCGATCATCTTATCTGTAAATGACATGGAAATGCTTAATTCTATCACGAAAATTTTATATCCAACGATAGCAAAGCGTCATCAGACTACTCCCAGCCGTGTGGAGCGGGCTATCCGGCATGCGATTGAGGTTGCATGGAGCCGGGGAAAAATGGATACGATTGACCAGTTGTTTGGGTATACGGTGAGTAATGGAAAGGGCAAACCGACCAATTCTGAGTTTATAGCTTTGATCGCAGACAAAATCCGACTGGAATACAAAAATCGTTCTTTCCAATAAGGAAAATATGGAGTATAATAGAAAGAAAGGCGGATTGCTGGGCACAAGGTGGACAGTGACGCTCTTTGCTATTACTAAGGAGGGTTTTTTGGATGAAAGGAATTCTTTTTGCAACATCAGAGGCAGTGCCTTTTATTAAGACCGGAGGACTTGCTGACGTAGCTGGATCACTGCCGAAATGCTTTGATAAACGTTATTTTGACATTCGCGTAATTTTACCTAAGTATGCCTGCATGAAGCAGGAGTGGAAAGACAAAATGGAATATGTCACACACTTCTATATGGATCTGGGCTATAAGAACTGTTACGTAGGCGTTCTTCATATGGAGTATGATGGCATTCAGTTCTACTTTATAGATAATGAATATTATTTCAGTGGTCCGAAGCCTTATGACAGTGCACCGTGGGATCTGGAGAAATTCGCATTCTTCTCCAAGGCTGTGCTTTCTGTTCTTCCTGTGATCGGATTCAGACCAGACATTATTCACTGTCACGACTGGCAGACAGGTCTTGTTCCTGTTTACCTTCATGACAGCTTCCAGCAGAACCAGTTCTTCTGGGGAATTAAGACTATTATGACAATACATAACCTGAAATTCCAGGGTGTATATGATGTGAAGACAATTAAGGAGCTTACAGGACTTTCTGACTATTATTTTACACCGGATAAGCTGGAGGCTTACAAGGATGGTAACTTCCTGAAGGGTGGTATTGTATTTGCAGATGCAGTTACTACAGTAAGTAATACTTATGCAGATGAGATTAAGACACCATTCTACGGTGAAGGACTGGATGGACTGCTTCGGGCACGTGCCAACAGTCTGCGTGGAATTGTAAATGGTATCGATTACAATGAATTTAATCCAGAGACAGATAGGAATCTGACTGCATGTTACAATGCAACCACATTCCGCAAGGAGAAAGTTAAGAATAAGCTTCAGCTTCAGAAGGATTTAGGACTGGAACAGGATCCGAAGGCTATGATGATAGGAATTGTTTCCCGTCTTACAGACCAGAAGGGCTTTGATTTGATTGCTTATATTATGGATGAGCTCTGCCAGGATTCTGTACAGATTGTAGCTCTTGGTACAGGTGATGAGCGTTATGAGAATATGTTCCGTCATTTTGACTGGAAATATCATGGCAAGGTTTCCGCTCAGATTTATTATGACGAGAGTATGTCTCATAGGATTTATGCAGCTTCTGATGCATTCCTGATGCCATCCTTGTTTGAGCCATGTGGCCTGAGCCAGCTGATGAGCCTTCGCTATGGTACACTTCCAATTGTCAGAGAGACTGGTGGATTGAAGGATACGGTAGAGCCATATAATGAATTTGAGGGAACCGGAACCGGATTTTCCTTTAGTAATTATAATGCGCATGAGATGCTTTCTACGATCCGTTATGCTGAGCATATTTACTATGATAAGAAGCGTGAGTGGAATAAGATGGTAGACCGTGCTATGGCAAAGGATTTCTCATGGGGCAATTCTGCACGCCAGTATGAAGAGATGTACAATTGGTTGATCGGGGAATAATTTATTAGAAAAGTCCCGGACGGAAGCTGTGGGAGCGCCATAGGCGCGGAACAGCTGACTTTCATATATGGTGATGCCGCCGATAGGTGACATGTCCATTTAGATACATAATAAGATAAAATGCGGGCATACTGTCTTGTGTAGGGTGCCCGGTTCCAAATACAGGAGAGCCAAGGCTTTCCTGTATTTTTGTGTAATAGGTTTGCTTTGTTCCGGGATCCGAAAATATCAGGAACAGGAGGCTGTTAAAATGAATCAGATTTCAGAACTGGATCTGCAGAATTTAAGACACCTGATCGGTGGCTTTGATACAACCCATTGTAAAATGGATGAGTACGCAGGTAACACTACAGACGCTCAGGTAAAGCAGTTTTTCCAAAAGTCTGCTCAGTCAGCAGTGGATTGTAAAAATCAGCTTATGCAGTATTTACAGTAGGAGGTGACACACATGAATGAAAAAGTGATGGTAGCAGATACTCTTGCCGGAATTAACGGTGAGCTGACCCGTTATGGGGAAATGATTCCTCAGACGGAGAATCCACAGCTGAAGCAGACCTTGAAGCAGATGAGAAACCAGTGTGAGATGTCGCAGGAGGAACTCTATCAGATTGCCCGTGCAAAAGGCTATTATGTACCTGCTGCTCAGGCTACAAGAGAAGAAGTGGAGCATGTGAGAAGCATACTGACTCAGGGCTGAAAGATGAATGAGTTTTAGAGCGTGTTTTAACCGAATCAAGCAAGTCCCCTGCTGGGGCTGCGCAAAGCAATAAGCAGTGGGTGGGGACTTGCTCCTGAAATAATCTGGAATTACAGGAAAAATTTCTTGTAATTCCAGATGTTTTGCTATATAGTAAAGTTACTGACAGGATAGCGGCAGCAGAGCCGCAGGCAATACACTTCATGCCCGTATTCCGGGAACTTTCACCTATGAAAATAATCATTTTTTTATAACGAGTAGGGACTTGACAAGGAAGAAAATTTAAGCTACTATGTACTACAGAAAGAAACGAACATAAGTTCGCGTTGGCGAGAGCAAGAGCGAGAGCAAGAGCAAGAGCAAGAGAACGAGAACGATACTGTACTAGTTACAGGAATGCTATAGTTTATAAATTATACAGATTATTAAGAATAAGGAGATTTGAAATAATGATAAATGAAGAGAAAAAGAAAGCCCTTGAGGCGGCTCTTGGACAGATTGAGAAGCAGTATGGTAAGGGATCAGTAATGAAGCTGGGTGAATCAAGTGCGAATATGCAGGTGGAGACAGTTCCTACCGGTTCCTTAAGCCTTGATATCGCACTTGGAGTAGGCGGTGTACCGAAGGGACGTATTGTTGAGATCTATGGACCTGAGTCCAGTGGTAAGACTACAGTTGCTTTACATATGGTAGCAGAGGTGCAGAAGAGAGGCGGAATCGCAGGCTTTATCGATGCAGAGCATGCACTGGATCCGGTATATGCGAAGAATATCGGAGTAGATATTGATAACCTGTATATTTCCCAGCCGGATAATGGGGAACAGGCTCTTGAGATTGCTGAGACCATGGTACGTTCCGGTGCAGTTGATATTATCATTGTGGATTCTGTGGCAGCTCTGGTTCCCAAGGCTGAGATTGACGGTGATATGGGAGACAGCCATGTGGGACTGCAGGCACGTTTGATGTCTCAGGCGCTTCGTAAGCTGACTGCTATTATCAGTAAGTCTAACTGTGTTGTGATCTTTATCAATCAGCTTCGTGAGAAGGTTGGTGTTATGTTTGGGAATCCGGAGACAACTACCGGTGGACGTGCCCTTAAGTTTTATTCTTCTGTACGTCTTGATGTGCGTCGTGTAGAGACATTGAAGCAGGGCGGTGAGATGGTTGGTAACCACACCAGAATTAAGGTGGTTAAGAATAAAGTGGCTCCGCCATTTAAGCAGGCAGAGTTTGATATTATGTTTGGTACCGGTATTTCTAAGGAAGGGGATATCCTTGATCTGGCAGCAGAGAATTCCATTGTGAATAAGAGCGGTGCCTGGTATGCGTATGAAGGGAATAAGATCGGACAGGGACGAGAGAATGCCAAGCTGTTTCTGAAGGAGCATCCGGATATCTGTGATGAAATTGAGCGCAAGGTACGTATTCATTACAACCTGCTTCCAGGTGAGGAAGAACAGCAGGAGGTAAAGAAGGCAGATACAGTTCAGGAAGCCGAAACTACTGCAGAAGAGGAATAAAATATGACGGTTACACCTGAAGAGCGAAAGAGTGCCAGGAGAAAGGCATTGCTTCTTCTGGAACATATGGACCGCACAGAGAAAGGCCTGTCTGACCGGCTGCGTCAGGCAGGTTTTTCAGCTGAGGCAGCAGAGGATGCCATGAATTATGTGCGATCCTACGGTTATCTGAATGATCAGCGATATGCCATGAATTATATTTCTTTCCGAATGGGAACTAAGAGCCGTCAGAAGATTCTGCAGGAACTGTTTGGGAAGGGAATTGACCGCCAGACCGCCCTGGCTGCCTGGGAGGAGGCCGCAGAAGTGGAAGAACCAGATGAACTGGCCGTTCTCCGTACCACAGTAGAGAAGAAATATCAGCCAGGTACTGCTCTGGATGAGAAGGAAATGCGCAGACTACAGGGATTTCTCCTGCGAAGAGGTTTTTCTTACGGTGATATTTCTCATGTGCTGGAAGAGATGGACATAACTTGTGAGAGAAATGATTCAAGATCTGATGAAATTTAAATTTTCTTTTTCTTTTCTTTTTGAGTAGAAAAACTTGACATAATTCTAAAAAAAAGATAAACTTGTATTGTTGTGATTGCACAATGAAAATTAAATATTGAGGAGGTGCTCCTGTGACAACAATTATTGTTGCAGTTGTCGCTGTAGTAGCCACTCTACTGATTGCAGTTCCTATTACTAGTAAAGTTTCTGTGGATAATAAGGTTAAGAAAGACGCAGAAACGATTGGGTCAGCTGAAGAAAAGGCCAGAGGCATCATTGATGAAGCCTTAAAAGCGGCCGAAACAAAGAAACGTGAAACTTTATTGGAAGTAAAGGAAGAATCTCTCCGTACAAAGAATGAACTGGAGAAAGAAACCAAGGAACGTAGAAACGAACTGCAGAAATATGAGAAGCGTGTCTTATCAAAGGAAGAAACTGTTGATAAGAAAGCAGAAGCAGTCGAGAAGCGCGAGGCAGAGTGCACAGCGAGATTTGCTGAATTGCAGAAGAAAGAAAAGAGAGTAGACGAACTCGAGCTGAAAGGAGTACAGGAACTGGAACGCGTTTCCGGTCTGACCTCCGAACAGGCAAAAGAAGAATTGCTCAGATCTGTAGAAGATGATGTAAAGGTTGATGTTGCCAGACTTTACAAGGAACTTGAGAGCCAGGCGAAGGAAGAAGCTGGAAAGAAAGCCAAGGAATACGTAGTAAATGCCATTCAGAAATGTGCAGTAGATCATGTAGCCGAGACTACTATTTCCGTAGTACAGCTTCCAAGCGATGAGATGAAGGGACGTATTATCGGACGTGAGGGACGTAATATCCGTACCATGGAGACCCTGACAGGTGTAGACCTTATTATTGATGATACTCCTGAGGCTGTGGTTCTCTCATCTTTTGATCCTATCAGACGTGAAGTGGCAAGAGTAGCGCTTGAGAAACTGATTGTAGATGGACGTATCCATCCGGCCAGAATCGAAGAAATGGTTGAGAAGGCACAGAAAGAAGTTGAGACTCAGATCCGTGAAGATGGTGAGAATGCAGCTATGGATGTGGGAGTTCATGGTATTCATCCAGAGCTTCTGAAGCTTCTTGGACGTATGAAATTCCGTTCTAGCTATGGACAGAACGCATTGAAGCATTCTATTGAGGTTGCACAGCTTTCCGGTCTGCTTGCCGGTGAAATTGGAGTAGATGTGCGCATGGCGAAGCGCGCCGGTCTTCTTCATGACATTGGTAAATCTATTGACCATGAGGTGGAAGGATCTCATATTGAGATTGGTGTTAATCTTTGTAAGAAATTTAAGGAATCACCGCTTGTTATTAATGCGGTAGCATCACATCATGGTGATGTGGAACCAGAGAGTCTTATTGCTTGTATCGTACAGGCAGCAGACGCGATTTCCGCAGCACGTCCAGGTGCCAGAAGAGAGACACTGGAGACTTATACCAACAGGCTGAAGCAGCTTGAGGATATTACCAACCAGTTCAAGGGTGTTGAGAAATCCTTTGCTATTCAGGCTGGTAGAGAGATTCGTGTTATGGTAGTCCCTGAGCATGTAAACGATTCTGAAATGGTACTTCTTGCAAGAGATATTGCGAAGCAGATTGAGTCTGAGCTTGAATATCCGGGTCAGATTAAGGTAAATGTGATCCGCGAGAGCAGAGCCATTGATTATGCCAAATAATCGGAGTTAATTTACATTAGAAATTAAGAAACCGCCCACATATTTTTCACTTAATATGAAAGATATGTGGGCGGCTTTTGTAATTAGGAAATGACTCGGCAATGCTCCTATTCCGGAAACCAAAATCATAATCCCGGGTATATTGGCGTACAATGGTACAGGGTGAATATATGGAAAATGTACTCAGTACGAAAATAAAAAGTTCATTTCCGGGACTCACATTACTGTTGGCTGGATTTCTTGCAGGTATGTTGATTCCCAATTTTGTTTACAGATTTTCCTGGAAACAGCAAGCATTTTCTGCAATTTATCTTTTGGCTGCGTATGGAAAAACAGAGATAGGAGAAATTGAATATTTGTTGCAGCTCTTGCAGATGCGGGGAAGTTTTTTCATTTTGTCACTGTTATGTGGCTTTACGGTATTTGGAGTTCCGATAGCAGTTGTGGCAATGATTTTTACCGGCATGGGGCTTGGAATGGTATTTTCCATGTCCATTTTGCAGTTTGGACTAACCGGAGGATTAGTAGCTGCCGGTCTTCTTTTTCCGCATTATTTAATCTACCTTCCTTTGTGGAATGCTGTTTATCAGATGGTTTACAAGGAATCTGTGGGAATCTGGCGCAATCATGGTATTTTTCCAAAAAAAATAAGTGATTATTTTTTGAAATCATTTCTGTATATTGCGTGTTTTGGTGTAGGAATCCTGGTGGAATGGTATGTAAACCCTTGGATTTTGAGTAAAATACTGGATTTTGCAAATTTTTTTTGAACGATATTTTAGTAAAATTACAAGATATAGTGCTGGTTACCATAAAATCTGCTTTATTTTGTAAAAGAGCAAAAAAAGCCCATTTTTATATGAGTTCAAGGCGAAAAAAAGGTTTGATTTTATGTCAATTACAAAGTATAATACAAATACATTTTAAAATCAGTTATTGTGGGAGTGCAACGCACGAAACAATCCGTAGGTATTAGAGTCGGGAATTTTGCCCTCGACATCATTGAAATTTACAACAGAAGAGACAGGAAGTAAACTATATGGAACAGGAAATACGCGAGTTTATTGAATACTTACATAATACGAAGAAAACATCCCAGAATACAGAAGTTTCCTATCAGCGTGATCTGAACAAGATGGCTGCATACCTGGAAATGAAGGGGATTACGAAAGCGGAAGATGTCCGTGAATTTGATCTCATGGGGTATATGGATTATATGGGGAAAGAGAGCTTCGCGTCATCTACTATTTCAAGGAGTGTTGCTTCTATGAGAGCCTTTTTTCAGCATATGTTTGCATTACGCAAGATTGAAGAGAATCCTGCGGATAACCTGAAATCTCCAAAGGTAGAGAAGAAACTTCCTGAAATTCTCAGTATTCAGGAAGTGGATGATCTTTTGAAACAGCCAGATCTGACCACTCCTAAGGGAATTCGGGATAAAGCTATGTTAGAACTTTTGTATGCTACAGGTATGCGTGTCAGCGAACTGATCCATCTGGAGACCACAGATGTAAACCTGCAGCTTGGCTATGTAGTCTGTCAGGAGAATAAAGAGCGGATCATTCCAATTGGAAATGTAAGCAAAGAAGCATTAAACCTTTATCTTGAAGAGGGGCGTAAGGCATTTGTAAAAGACGATTCGGAGCATGCGTTGTTTACCAATTGTTCTGGCAAGGCTATGAGCCGTCAGGGATTCTGGAAAATGCTGAAAGGTTATGCTCAGGAAGCGGGAATCCATATGGATATTACCCCACATACTCTAAGACATTCCTTTGCAGTGCATATGCTGCAGAATGGAGCAGATATCCGAAGCGTTCAGGAAATGCTGGGACATTCCGATATTTCTACTACACAGGTATACTTAAGCATGAATATTAACCGGATGCGGGACGTATATATGAAAGCACATCCAAGACATTAAGAAACTCCTGAGTTCCAATTGGAACCCGGGAGCTTTTTTGATTGATTTATAGTCTTATTAAGAATGTTTAGAGCCTGTATATTTTGCAGAAAGCCCCTTTCAAACACACTTTAGCACATCTCTGCAATTGTATACAGTAGTTTCTCAGACTCATCCCATCCAAGACAAGCATCTGTAATTGATTTTCCATATACATGATTTGGTCCGATCTTCTGATTGCCTGGCTCAATGTAGCTTTCAATCATAAGACCCTTTACCAGACCGCGGACATCTGAGTCAACCTGACGGCTGTGAAGAACTTCTTTGGCAATACGAACCTGCTGCTCGTACTGTTTGTTGGAGTTTGAATGGTTGGTGTCTACAATAGTGGCCATGTTCTTCAGGTTCTTTGCTGAATATTTTTCGAAAAGGAGACGAAGATCCTCGTAATGGTAGTTTGGAATTGCCTCTCCATGTTTATTTACAGCACCACGAAGAATCGTATGTGTCAACTCATTTCCGGTAGTTTCAACTTCCCATCCTCTGTAAATGAAGGTATGGCTTCCCTGAGCTGCAACAACAGAATTCAGCATAACGCCAAAATCCCCGCTTGTAGGGTTCTTCATTCCGGCTGGAACATCCATACCGCTGACAGTAAGACGATGCTGCTGATCTTCAACAGAACGGGCACCTACTGCAACATAGGAAAGAAGATCGGAAAGATAACGCCAGTTCTCCGGATAAAGCATTTCATCCGCGCAGGTAAATTCACTCTCTTCAATGGCGCGGATATGCATTTTCCGAATGGCCACAAGACCAGCCAGCATATTCGGCTTTTTCTCCGGGTCAGGCTGATGGACCATTCCTTTATAACCTTCACCTGTAGTACGTGGCTTGTTGGTATAAACTCGGGGGATGATTAAAACTTTATCCGCGATCTTGTCCTGGACTTTACGAAGTCTCAGCAGATAATCGCATACGGCATCTTCATTATCTGCAGAACAGGGACCAATGATTGCAAGAAATTTATCGGATTTTCCAGTGAATACGTCACGGATTTCCTGATCACGTTTCTCTTTCAGCGCCTTGATCTTTGCATCAATGGGATATTGGTTGCGGATTTCGTCGGGTGTCGGAAGCTTTTTGATGAATTCAAATCCCATGGTATTTTCTCCTTTTTTCGGCAAAATTTGCTTTCAACTCAACATTATAGTCTATGATAGAAAAAATGTCGATAGGTAAATTTCGTGAAAATCATTCCGATAATTCCAGTTTGTTTAGGGAAATGAAATGAAGCAGAGTAAGAAGCAGTTGGGAAATCAGCATTCCATAGAAATATCCTCGGATCCCAAGTATGGGAATGGAAAGAAGTACAAACCCGATACGGATACACACTCCTGCAATATTGTGAAGCAGACAGGCATCCGGCCGTCCAATACCGTTCAGGATACTTTCCAGAACGGTATTTGTGTATAGAAACGGGCAGATAAAAGCCAGTGTCTTTATATAGACTCCGGCGGTTGCATTGTGAAAAAGAAACATCCCCAGACTTTTTCCAAAAAGAAAGAAAAAGAAAGTACAGAATGCTCCGAAAAAAAAGCAGCTTTCGCATGTGCGGCGGATTATGAAGCGGATCCTTTTTTCATTTCCCAGAGCCTGAAGACTTGCTACAGAGGGCATTAGCATAACAGAGGCAGAATTGGTGATGGTTGCGGGAAAAAGAATGAGAGGAAGAGCCATTCCCGTAAAAATACCATATATGGATAAAGAGTCTGTATGGTTCATTCCGGATAGAAGCAGCTGCTGCGGAATCAGAATCACTTCAATTCCGGAAAGTACGGTGAGCAGCAGCCGGTTCAGAGAGTGGGGGACAGCTATCCGAATAATTTCTTTTGTAATCGTTGAAAATGCTTTCTGGTCTGAAGTTGTTTTTTTGTATTGGAATAATCTGGCAAGTGGCTTATAATGTTCTCTGGAAAAATCAATTCCCAATGCCAGAAGGCAGGCGGCAACTGCGGCAACTTCACTGAAAAGAGCACCACCAGCTGCAATTACAGGTGTAATTTCTTTCTTTTGGGAGATCAGAATCAGGCAAATCATATAAGTACTGCCGATTCTGGTAATCTGCTCAAGCAGAAGGATAAAAGCCGGAACCCCGGTTTTCTTTTTTGCATAATAAAAACTGTTTATACAGGAATGCAGTGCCGCCAGGGGAAAACTAAAGGCAAGAACGCGAAGCACAGTGTCTGTGCGAGGCTCTTTAAGCAAGGAGACCGCTATGAAATCTGCCTTCAGATATATGAAAAGGGACAAAATCCCACAGCTTCCCACAGAGAAAAGCATTCCAAGAAGAAGGGCGTTTCTGGCAGCCGTTTCCTTTCCAAGGGCAGTAAAAGAGGCACATAGTCTGGAAATGGCAGCCTGAATGCCCATACAGCAGGCTGCCAGCACGATTCCCTGAACCGGAAGAGTAAGCTGATAAATACCTACGCCTGGTGCACCAATGGTGTGAGATAAGAATATCCTATAGAAGAAGCCCATAAAGCGGCTGATCAGACCAGTGAGGGTGAGAATCAGGGTTCCTTTAATAAAAAGTTTGTCAGACATAAGAATCCGCCTATATTTTCTTTCCTTTTAGTTAGCTTATGCGGTAAATGTGCCTTGACAGAACTGTTATTATCTGGTAAAGTGTACTAGAAATCCAAGCGAAATACTAGGAAATAGAAAAGTACCTAAGGAGATAGATGAAACAACCCTTTCCCGGGAGTCTTTCATATCGAATTGATACCAATAAACCAGGAGGAAGAAAAATGGGAAAAATGATATATCTGGACAATGCGGCTACTACGAAAACGGCTCCGGAAGTTGTAGAAGCAATGCTTCCTTATTTTACCGAAATATATGGAAATCCATCCAGCATTTATGATTTTGCATCTAAGAGTAAAGAGGGTGTCAATAAGGCAAGAGGCCTGATCGCAGATGCACTTGGAGCTAAGAAAGAAGAGATTTATTTCACAGCAGGTGGCTCAGAGTCTGATAACTGGGCACTGAAAGCCACTTTTGAAGCGTATAAATCCAAGGGAAACCATATTATCACAACTAAGATCGAGCATCACGCCATCCTTCATACCTGTGAATATCTTGAGAAAGAGCGTGGAGCGAAGATCACATATGTTGATGTGGATGAAAATGGTATTGTGAAGCTGGATGAGCTTGAGAAGGCCATTACACCGGAGACGATTCTGATTTCCGTGATGTTTGCCAACAATGAGATCGGTTCTATCCAGCCAATTAAAGAAATCGGTGCAATTGCGAAAGAGCATGGAATCCTTTTCCACACAGACGCAGTACAGGCATTTGGACAGGTGCCGATCAATGTAGATGAGTTAGGAATCGATATGCTCAGCTCCAGTGGACACAAGCTGAATGGACCGAAGGGAATCGGTTTTCTGTACATTCGTAAGGGTGTGAAGATCCGTTCCTTTGTACATGGCGGAGCCCAGGAGAGAAAGCGCCGTGCAGGGACTGAGAATGTTCCGGGAATCGTAGGTTATGGTGCAGCCACAGAACGCGCTATCCGTACAATGGAGGAGCGTACAGCGAAGGAAATTCAGGTTAGAGATCATTTTATTGACAGAATCCTGAAGGAAATTCCGTATGTGAAATTAAATGGTCACCGTACCACACGTCTTCCTAATAATGTAAATGTAAGCTTCCAGTTTATCGAGGGAGAATCCATGCTGCTTATGCTTGATAATTATGGTATTTGTGCATCCAGTGGTTCCGCCTGTACATCAGGCTCCCTGGATCCCTCTCATGTACTTCTGGCAATCGGACTGCCTCATGAGATCGCACATGGTTCTCTGCGTATGACATTAAGTGAAGAGACCACTATTGAGGACGCTGATTTCGTAGTAGATAAGCTGAAAGAAATTGTAGCATACCTGAGATCAATGTCTCCATTATATGAAGATTTTATAAAAAAACAGAAAAATTGATTAAAACACTTGCCAGGAGGAAAAAAAGATGTATAGTGAGAAAGTAATGGATCATTTCCAGCATCCACGTAATGTTGGAGAAATAGAAAATGCAAGCGGTGTCGGTACAGTAGGAAATGCCAAATGCGGCGATATTATGAGAATTTTCCTGGATATCGATGATGAGACACATATCATTAAAGACTGTAAATTCAAAACTTTTGGTTGCGGCGCAGCAGTAGCGACCAGCAGTATGGCAACTGAGATGGTAAAGGGTAAAACTATTGAAGAAGCGATGCAGATTACGAATAAAGCTGTTATGGAAGCTCTTGACGGACTTCCACCAGTGAAGGTACACTGCTCTCTTCTTGCAGAAGAGGCTGTCCATGCTGCACTGTGGGATTATGCACAGAAGCATCATATTGAGATTGAAGGTCTGAAACAGCCGAAGTCTGATATCCATGAGGGTGAAGAGGACGAGGCAGAAGAGTATTAATTCTCATCATCGATAAATCAGGGCGGATGCTATCATCTGCCCTGATTTTCATATACTGGATGATCCCAGGAGAAAATAAAACGTAAGCATCCTTAAGTAAAATATAAGAATGAAGGAAGTAACGATGACAGGATTAACAAACGAACAAGTGCAGCAAAGAATCGAAGAGGGGAAGATCAATGCCAATGAGAACCCCAACACCAGGAGCTATAAGCAGATCGTAAGGGAAAATGTGCTTACATTTTTCAACTTTTTGAACCTTGCTCTCATGATCATGGTATTACTGGTGGGCTCCTATAAGAATTCCATGTTTATGGGAATTATTGTGATCAATACAGTGATCGGAATCATACAGGAGGTACGAGCCAAGAAAACTCTGGATAAACTGGCTATTCTGACGGAAAGTAAGGCAGTGGTGCTAAGAGAAGGAAAGAAGTGGACGATTTCTACGGAGAAGCTTGTGCTGGATGATATTCTATTTCTGAAAACAGGAGATCAGGTGCCGGCAGATGCAAAGGTTCTGGAGGGAAGTATTGAAGTCAACGAGTCACTTCTCACAGGTGAATCTGATAATCTTCAGAAAATGCAGGGAGACGAGCTTTTTTCAGGAAGTTTCGTCACCTCCGGTGAGGCTTGCTGCCAGGTTATCCATGTTGGGAAAGATAATTATGCTTCTCAGATTACCAGTGAGGCAAAGGAATTTAAGAGGCATAATTCAGAACTGAGAAATTCTTTGAACGCTATTTTGAAAACCATCAGTGTGATTATTGTTCCTATGGGAATGCTATTGTTTTATAAGCAGTATTACATTGCCGGAAATGGAATCCGGGATGCAGTTGTGAATATGGTGGCAGCGGTTCTTGGAATGATTCCGGAAGGTCTGGTATTGCTTACCAGTGTGGCACTGACGCTTGGTGCGCTTACACTGACACGGAAGAATACACTAGTGCAGGAATTGTACTGTATTGAAACTCTGGCAAGAGTAGATACGCTTTGTCTGGATAAGACCGGAACCATCACTGCAGGAACCATGTGCGTGGAACAGGTACAGCCCTATGTGGAAGGAATGGAGATTGGAGTTGCGGAGCCGGAAGATAAGGAAACGGTGGGACAGATTGAGCGCGTTATGGCTAATATGATGTCTGTTTTAAAGGACAAGAATGCCACCGCAGATGCGCTGGGCAAGCGTTTTTCCAGACGGACGGACATGTCTGTGGATCATTGTATTCCATTTTCCTCTGACCGAAAATACAGTGGTGTAGCTTTTAAGGAAGAGGGAACCTATCTGATGGGAGCTGCCCAGTTCCTTTTTCCGGAAGGAAACGAAGATTTGATAAGGCAATGTGCTGCCTATGGAAAAGAGGGATTCCGCGTTCTTGCACTTGCCCATAGTCCAAACCTGAACAAGGAGAATGAACTTCCAGAAGGCTTGAAACCAGTTGCACTGTTTATGCTTACGGATATTATTCGTGATAATGCACCTGAGACTTTGGAATTTTTCCGTAATCAGGGCGTTGAGCTGAAGGTTATTTCAGGTGATGATCCGGTGACAGTATCTGCCATTGCGAAAAAGGCAGGATTGGAAAATGCGGATAAATATATTGATGCAACTACTATTACGACACCTGAGGATATGGAGCGGGCTGTTGCCGAGTGTTCCGTATTTGGCCGTGTAACTCCGCAGCAGAAGAAAGAAATGGTGCTTGCCCTTAAGAAACAGAAGCATACAGTTGCCATGACAGGAGACGGTGTCAACGATGTTCTTGCACTGAAAGAGGCAGACTGCAGCGTAGTTATGGCAGAAGGAAGTGATGCTGCCAAGAATATTGCAAATGTAGTGCTTATGGATTCCAATTTCGCTTCGATGCCGGAGATCGTGAACCAGGGCCGCCGCGTTGTCAACAACATCCGTACTGCCGCATCCATGTTCCTGATCAAGACCATTTTTTCCGCACTGCTTTGTCTGATCACCATCTTCTGGGGCGAGAGTTATCCCTTTGAGCCAATCCAGATGTCCCTGATCAGTGCCTGTGCAGTAGGTATTCCAACCTTCCTGCTTGCCCAGGAAAACAACTTTAACAAGATTGAGAGTGGTTTCCTTCGGTACGTATTTATGAATGCTTTCCCTGCAGCTGTAACTATTACGGGCTGTGTTTTCACTATCATGCTGGTTTGTCAGAATGTGTATCACAGCAATGTAATGCTTAGTACCGCCTGTTTCCTGGTAACCGGCTGGAACTACATGGCAGCACTGAAGACGGTATATGCGCCTCTTAGCAGATACCGTAAGATCATTATTTATGGCATGCAGTTCATTTTCTTCTTTGCAGCCGTATGCGTACAGAACCTGCTGGCGCTTGGCTCTCTGGAGTTTGGAATGATCATTCTGGTATTTATCCTGATGACCTTCTCGCCAATCGTAATCGATGTTATTACAGAATGGTGCAGAGCCATGTACAATAAGGCGCAGGAGAAGGATAAAAAAGGACTTATTTCTTTGTTCTTGGAAAAGGTACAGAAATAAAAGTAAAATACGCTCTAGAATTTAATAAATTCAGGTTTGCGTTTATTAAAAACAGTATAGTATTTAAAGCCACAATCTGTGAGAACCTGAGCAGCCCTGTCAAAATCGTAGCCGATTTTATCCGGTGCATGGGCATCGGCGCCGATGGTGATGATTTCGCCGCCTAGTTCCTTGTAGCGGCAGATGATGGCAGTACACGGGTTTGGTTCCCCCAGACCGTAGTGGTAGCCGCCAGTGTTGACTTCAAGTCCTACATTTGTGTCTACCAGCTTTTTCAGAATCGCATCCAGAATATCCTGGTATCTTTTATAAGAATAAAACTGGTTTTTATTCGGACCATATCGGACAATATAATCCAGATGCCCATAAGTATCCATTTCGTGAAATGCATTCAGATTTTCCAGAATGGACTCAAAATATTCAAGATAGGCTTGTTCCTCGTCTCTGCCCTGGAAGAATTCGGGGTAGTAAGGATCTGCACCGTGGACCAGGTGTGAAGAACCAATCACAAAGTCAAATGGGTATTCTTTTAAAAGATTGTGAAAATATTGTTTAAGGTGAGGCTGCAATCCGATTTCGATGCCGAAATGAATGTGAATCTGCCCTTTGTAAGTCTCCTTCAATTCCATAAGCTTTTTGTAATAGGATGGAAGATCAAGAGAAAAATCCAGCTGGTCAGGTGTAGGGGCGTAGTCTGGATCCAGATGCTCAGTAAGGCAGATTCCTTTAAGCCCCAGTGCCATAGACTGGCAGATCATATCCTCAGTTGGAGTACCGGAATCTGCGGAAAATGCAGAATGCATGTGACAATCCCATAATATTGCGGGAGATTTTAGCTGTGAATTCATGATATCCTCCTTGTGTAAGAAATCCGATGTTATATGTCAAGAGTCATAAAAGGGACTATGCTGTCTGATTTAAGAGCAGTATATCATAACATAGGATATTTGTGGCAATTTGCCTGTTATTTTTTTGAAAATAGGCTTGAATTTTTGTTCGGAATTAGGTACAATACGCTATAGGTTGATGTTTCTTTCACAAAGATTGAAGCACTCACATAATTTTTACCATTTAATTCATAGGAGGAATTTATCATGGCAGTAAAAGTTGCAATTAATGGTTTTGGACGTATTGGACGTCTTGCATTCCGTCAGATGTTTGGTGCAGAAGGATTTGAAATCGTTGCTATCAACGACTTAACATCTCCTAAAATGCTCGCTCACTTATTAAAATATGACTCAACTCAGGGAAGATATGCTCTTGCAGATACAGTTGTAGCTGGAGAGGATTCCATCACAGTTGACGGAAAAGAAATCAAAATTTATGCAAAAGCTAACGCTGCTGAGCTTCCATGGGGAGAGATCGGTGTAGACGTAGTTCTTGAGTGTACTGGATTCTATACATCCAAAGACAAAGCTCAGGCTCATATCGATGCAGGTGCTAAACACGTTATCATTTCCGCTCCGGCTGGAAACGACCTTAAGACAATCGTTTACAATGTAAACCATGAGACTCTTACAAAAGAGGATCACATCATTTCCGCAGCTTCCTGTACAACAAACTGCTTAGCTCCAATGGCTAAAGCACTTAATGACCTTGCTGCAATCAAATCCGGTATCATGTGCACAATCCACGCTTACACAGGCGATCAGATGACACTTGACGGACCGCAGAGAAAAGGCGATCTGAGAAGATCCCGTGCAGCTGCAGTTAACATCGTTCCGAACAGCACAGGTGCTGCTAAAGCAATCGGTCTTGTTATCCCAGAACTGAACGGAAAACTTATCGGTTCCGCACAGCGTGTTCCAACCCCAACAGGTTCTACTACAATCCTTACAGCAGTTGTTGAAGGAAATGTAACAAAAGAGCAGATCAACGCAGCTATGAAAGCAGCTTCTAACGAGTCCTTCGGATACAACGAAGATGAGATCGTTTCCAGCGATATCGTTGGTATGAGATTTGGTTCTCTGTTCGATGCTACTCAGACAATGGTTCTTCCACTTGAGAATGGCACAACAGAGGTTCAGGTTGTTTCCTGGTATGACAATGAGAACTCCTACACAAGCCAGATGGTTCGTACAATCAAACACTTTGGTAAACTGCTTAACGCTTAATTAGTAGCAGAGTAGGGTTTTCGGATGCTGACAAGCTATAATTTGACAGCATATGAATAAGACTCAGAGAAGGGTCCGGTCTGAATAGGACCGGACCCTTTTGTCTGTATAAAAAGTTAAATTTTATAAGGAGGCATAACAAGATGCTGAATAAGAAATCTGTTGATGACATCAACGTAAAAGGCAAAAGAGTCCTCGTAAGATGTGACTTCAATGTACCTCTGCAGGACGGCAAGATTACAGATGAGAACCGTCTGGTAGCAGCTCTTCCTACAATCAAGAAGCTTGTTGCAGATGGTGGAAAGATTATCCTTTGCTCTCACCTTGGAAAACCGAAAGGAGAGCCGAAACCGGAGCTTTCTCTTGCACCTGTTGCTAAACGTCTCACAGAACTTCTCGGACAGGAAGTAAAATTCGTTCCTAGCCCGGTTGTTGTAGATGATACTGTAAAAGCAGCAGTAGCTGACATGAAAGACGGCGAGATCATTCTTCTTGAGAATACCCGTTATCGTGCAGAAGAGACTAAGAACGGTGATGAATTCAGCAAGGAACTTGCTTCTCTTTGCGATGTATTTGTAAACGATGCATTTGGTACCGCTCACAGAGCACACTGCTCTAACGTTGGTGTTACCAAATATGTAGATACAGCTGTTGTTGGATATCTGATGCAGAAAGAAATCGATTTCCTCGGAAACGCTGTAAACAATCCTGACAGACCATTCGTAGCAATCCTTGGCGGTGCTAAGGTTTCCAGCAAGATCTCTGTTATCAACAACCTTCTTGACAAGGTGGATACTCTGATCATTGGTGGTGGAATGTCCTATACATTCTCCAAGGCTATGGGCGGACACATTGGTGTTTCCCTTTGCGAGGATGATTATCTTCAGTATGCATTAGACATGATGAAGAAGGCAGAAGAAAAAGGCGTTAAGCTTCTTCTTCCGGTTGATAACAGAATTGGTGATTCCTTCTCCAATGATTGCAATATCCAGGTTGTAAAACGTGGTGAGATTCCGGATGGATGGGAAGGAATGGACATCGGACCAGAGACAGAGAAACTTTTCGCTGACGCTGTAAAAGATGCCAAGACAGTTGTTTGGAACGGACCGATGGGCTGCTTCGAAATGCCAAACTTTGCTCATGG
Source organism: uncultured Blautia sp. (assembly GCA_934394545.1). GTDB lineage: Bacteria > Bacillota > Clostridia > Lachnospirales > Lachnospiraceae > Blautia_A. The sequence goes on along the minus strand of CAKRRG010000006.1, from coordinate 20,979 downwards.
TACTGAAGCTGTTGCTAAGGCTCTTGCTGATACAGATGCTACAACTATCATCGGTGGTGGTGATTCCGCAGCAGCAGTTAATATCCTTGGCTATGGTGACAAGATGACACACATCTCCACAGGTGGCGGTGCATCTCTTGAATTCCTGGAAGGAAAAGAGTTACCAGGTGTAGCAGCAGCTAACGATAAATAGGTGATTCAAATAATACAAGCACTTAATGAGTGCAAAAGGAGATATATATAATGTCTAGAAAGAAAATTATTGCCGGAAACTGGAAAATGAACATGACTCCAAGTGAGGCAGTTAAATTAGTAGAAACTTTAAAACCATTAGTAGCAAACGATGACGTTGACGTAGTATTCTGCGTACCGGCTATCGATATTCTTCCTGTAGTTGAGGCTGCAAAAGGCTCCAACATCCAGGTTGGTGCTGAGAACATGTACTTCGAGGAGAAAGGTGCTTTCACAGGCGAGATTTCCCCGAACATGCTTACAGACGCTGGTGTTAAATACGTAGTTCTGGGACACTCTGAGAGAAGAGAGTACTTTGCTGAGACAAGCGAAACTGTAAACAAGAAAATGCTCAAAGCATTTGAGCACGGAATCACTCCAATTATGTGCTGTGGAGAGACTCTTGATCAGAGAGAGCAGGGCGTAACTATGGACTTCATCCGTCAGCAGGTTAAAGTTGGTTTCCAGAACGTTACAGCTGATCAGGCTAAAACAGCCGTTATCGCTTACGAGCCGATCTGGGCTATCGGAACCGGTAAAACAGCTACAACTGAGCAGGCTCAGGAAGTTTGCGCAGGAATCCGTGCTTGCATCGCTGAAATTTATGATGAGGCAACTGCAGCAGCAATCCGCATCCAGTACGGCGGATCTGTAAACGCTAAGACAGCTCCGGAGTTATTTGCTCAGGCAGACATCGACGGCGGTCTTGTAGGCGGCGCATCCCTGAAACCAGAGTTCGGCGATATCGTAAACTATAACAAATAATAAAATAATAGCTATTTTTTAGCTAATGTGTCCAAGCGAGAAGTAATTAAACGCCCCTAAACACAAGGATGATTGGTAAATATTACTAATTGAATTGTGGGTAGGGGCGTTTTATAATTTACCTACTATCACCTTTTGGTATCACTTTTGGAAGGAAAAATCACTGTCATTCAAAAAAGTGATAATTGCTACAGGGGAGGAAGTAAATGGCGAAGAACTATGAGGGTAGAAAAGAAAATGGTGAGGGCAATGTAAGAAAACTGCCAAGCGGGAAATATGAATGTGTAGTACAAAGCAAATACATTAATCCAAAGACCGGGAAACCCAAAAGAATTAAACGAGTGGGAGAAACAGAAAAGGCAGCCCGTGAAAAAGCAAAGCTGGATCTTGTCGCCTGGGAGAAGGAAATTGAGAGAGGCAGAGATACAAAGATTAATAAAGCCAAGACCTTTGGCGAATATATGTCTGAATATATTGAGACGGAGGTAAAGCCCAATATAACTGGAAGCGGCTATCATACATATATTAATAACATGAACCGGAATTTCTTTGATTTTCCAATATCCAAGTACCAGCTTCATATGCTAAATGCTGTGGAATTTGAACGGTATTTTGACACGATATTAGAATTAAAGAGTAAGAAAACCTGCTCTCTGCCGATGCAGCTATGTAAACGCTGTTGTAAATGGCTGGTTGATCGGAGCTTGCTTAAAGAGAATTATGCTGCCCAGGTGAGAATAAAAAAGGAAATTTCTGATGAATACGACAAGAAAAGAGAAGATGATATCAAAAATCGTAAAGAAGTATTCACGCCAGAAGACATTCAGAAATTTTATTATGCCTATAAAAATAATATGGGACAGTATCCGGTTGTTGTATTATTTCTATTGGAAACAGGGCTTAGAATCGGAGAATTTGCCGCTTTGAGAAATGACAATGTGGATCTAGAGAATAACAAGATTCATATTGTAGAGGCACGATCTGTTCGTTTTAAGGATAATGATAAGGAAAAAGGGATAGAATATTACACAAAAGTTCCCAAGAATGGAGAAGCCAGGTTCATAATGATGTCGGATCTATGCCGGGAATGTGTATTGTATATGATGGAGCAGACTCGACTTAAATGTAAAAACAATCCGGATGACTTGCTCTATCCAACATTTGCTAATGGTAAGAGACGTTCAAATGCTTCTATGGAAGTGTGCTTTAAGGAATTATGTGACAAGCTTAACATTGACAGAGATGTGCATCTGACGAAAGGAGGTCAGATGAAAGGGCTGTGTCTTCATTCACTTAGACACACTGCAGATACCATGGCGAATACTGCAAAAAATGCAAATGTGGTGAATACTGCATTAAAAATGGGGCATAAGGCAATCAGTGTAGAGAATGTGTATACACATGCTACAGAGGAAGCACTTAGTAGTGTTGTGACACCATCCCAGGCCGTTCTTGAGGAATACAAAAAAGATTCCGATGATCAGAGCAAGGAAGAAGAATTGTATAAAATGTATCTCAAATTAAAAGAAAAATTTGAATGAGGATAAAGCGCCTTATGGAAGTTACATGGAAATTAGGCAATACATATTTAAAAATCCAGGATTGTGAGTCGGGTTGGGATTTCACAATTCTGGATCTTTTTATTTTCATAAATTGGTGTAGGATAGGCAGAAGCAATGAAATTAGGTATCGTAATCTACGAGCCAATTTCACGTATTTTTCTGTAAAATATCGGAGGTGGTTAAATGCCGATAGCTAGGGCATTTAGCACATTTTCACCTAAGATGTAAGGTTGTATGGATTCATATAATTTCTAAAAAAATGGCCCACCAGATGGCCCACTAAATAAGCGAAGAGCTTCGATACAAAATAAGGCAGGGAACACTCATGAGTTTGGAGTGTTCCTTGTCTTTGAATTAAAGGCTTTATAGCTGAATTTCACTTTATTTTTTGCTATAATTAGGGTAAGAGATGAGCAAGTACAAAATTTGTAGAAAGGAATGTGCATGGATAATAAAAATTTTCAAATTGAAGGTACAAAAATTCAGCTACCAGTCGATAAAGAAAATGTAAAAGAATACAATATTACATATGTGGTAGATCAGCGCCATGGTTTCATATTGGAATGTCCAGATCCTAATAATCAGTATTATTATGATTATTTTTTGAAAAAGGAACTGATCTTGGCAAAAACTTTGTATGGTGTGGATAAAAATAATATTCCATTTACACTTGTAGATTGTGCCATTGAATTGTCTGGAATACCAGTACGCAAAATGAAAATCAGCTGGAACAGGATAGTGTATGGACTTCTTACAGAAAAAGATTTGAAATTAATGTGTACTGCCGCTGAATATACATTGTGTTTAAGTAAGGAGATTCCATATCGGCGAATAATCTGGAAGGATGAATATATACTTATTCCAGATAAATTAATAGCGACAGTTATGTTGAAAAATGAATATGATGAAGTTCATCCTGTGGTAAAATTAATATGTACAGAGCAAGTTACAATTCGAGAAATGGATATCTATCTTATTCGATTTTTAGAAATTCAATATTTATTATCGGGATATTATCCGGATGTAACAGAACAAAAATATTGGATTGATGATAATAAATGCATAGAGGGGATTAAGCAAATTTCAGGCTATATCAATGCAACAGTAAGAAAAACGGGATTTTTATATTCTATTTCGCTTAAAGCAGATTCAGATTTCTCTAGCATTTATGAAAAATGGCTGGAAAGGCGAACGAAAGTAGTGGTACCATTCAATATGTTTTGTTATATTTCAGAATCCAAAGATTATGTCGATGAAGTGCCGATTGCAACATATATTCAGTGTTTGGAAGGATATATGGATATTGTGTATCAAAAAAAATTGAAGAGATATGATAAAAAGGCAACAAAAGATATTATAGATATTCTTTATTTGACAGTAGAAAATGATTCAAGGATTGAAGAAATTTGTTGTAATAATGGAATAAATAAGGAAGAGTTATCTGGAAGAGTAAAAGCATTGTTAGGCAATTTACCAAGGTTGGATTTAAGGGGAAAAATAGAATATGCTATCAACTTATCTACAGATATAAGTCGTATTTTTAAATATGAAAAAGAGCATACAGATGAAAAAAATAATAGTTTATATGAAATATTTATAAACAAGGCACGTACGCATCGAAACTGGTTATCTCATATGTTTGCGAGTAAAACTCCACAACATTTTTCAGGGGCTGAAATAGATCTAGCAGTTCGTAAACTTAAATTTTTATTCAGAATACTGCTGTTACATGATATTAATGCAGAGATAGAAGATGGAGATGTTGATAGAGTTTGTAGAAATATTGATAAATGGTACGAAAAGAATACATTATCATGATTAATGATTAAGAGGAAAGTCAAAACTATGGCTTTCCTCTTAGTCAAAAAATGATATGGTATCAAATAAGCTTTCTCCCACCCCAATATTTAGTGGAGTTAAATTTCTTTTATAATGTCAGCAAATCTATCGAGAGTGTATGCACCGTCCATATCGAGTTCTTTGTTGTTAAAAACCATAAAGTAGCGATAAATGCGTCCCGCCTGTTCCTGCCATTTTCTGCCGAGTTCCAGCTTAGATTTGCTGTCATCTCCATCAAGATAATCACCTTTGGCTTCAACCAGAATAAATTTCCCGGATTTCATCATTACCATAAAATCTGGATAATGATTGAGATAGCCGTTTATGTAGAAGTCCTTTCGTTCAATAATTCTGTGCCACCATCGGATGTTATCTGTGCCAACAATGATATCAATTACTTTTCGTTCGAAGTCATTCATGTCATCCTTTTCAGCTTCATAGAGAGAATAAGGGATTGAGTCGATCGTGGAAGATGGAGTGATTACAGGTTTGAGAGCATATGAATCACGGCATACGATTTTTCCGCTGTCCAGCCATTTTTTAAACTGCTTATTACGGTATGTATTTTCAAGAGTTTCAATTTTTTTCTGTATTTTTCTTGCGTATACAGGGATGGCGGTTTCCATAGTAGCCAACTCATTTTCAGTCATACCATTAACAACCCTGCGCACATAGTTTTCTATGTCAGATGTAGCATATCGGTTATTTTTATTAATTTGTGCAGCAATTAAGGATGTACATTGACGTAGTCTGTTTTCTGGAGGCAGGCTTTCCAGATATTTTCGGATGTATGTAATATCAGGCTGGGAGATACGTTTGTATTTTGGAACGGCTTCCCCCTGTTCTTGAATATCAACTTGATACATTTCTCCGGTTGCCAGTTCAAAACTAATCTGGGCATCCTGTCCGGACAGTGAGAATCCCTCAGATAGGTTTTCGGGCTCCAAAAACTCGTATGTACTGCCAAATAAGTCTGGTTCACCTTTGATATAAAATTGCGGTATTCTTAAATTTGTAACTTCTTCCAGATATTGACTTTGTATTGTATTTTGATTTAACATTTCTCCAAGCTCACCTCCTGTGAAGAAGCTATCTTTGGTGGCATTTATCTCTGCTGTATATTTTTCAGACTGAGCCGTAGCCGCAGTAATCATGGAGGTAAGAGTAGTGTGCATTTTCCCGGGATTTGCAGCTGCATTTTCGGATGCTCCTGTTGCAAGGAGAAACTGTTGAACTTCCGTTGGATTTACATCGTCAAAGCAATCGGCTTTTTCAGTTTGAAGCAGTTCTGGTGAAAATGTTTCCTGAACTGGTTCGGGCTGTTCTGGTGTCTCCTGAGGAGGCAAATCCTCTGCAATACGGTAGTCTTTCCGGCTGAAACCGGATTTATTCAACCCCACAATAATGCTGTCCAGAGTAGAATGAAAATCGTTCGAGCAGGTTAGTACATACGAGGTGTTTAAAAGCGGTGCTATATGTTGCTTTGCATATGGCTGACGTAGGATTCTACCGAGAATCTGTTCAACATCTACTTTGGAGGTTTTGTTAGCAAGAGAAGCAAGGATGTATGCAAATGGGCAATCCCAGCCTTCTTTGAGCGCATTAACAGTAATGATATATCGAATTTCACAGTTTGGACTAAGCAAATCGATATTTCCAAGATCATCTACTTTTGAAGTTTTAACAGCAATTTGTTCCTTTGGAATGCCCATCTCAACTAAAAGTTCTCTGATTTTATCGAAGGTATCGCTTTCTTCATTGATTTTTGGCTGTGCCTGAAATAGCACAATTGGACGGATATATTTTCCACCAGAAATCTGCTCGGCGTTGGCTTGTTTTTCTAGATTGCCGCGAAGCTGAATTGCATCCTGAATAACCGCCTGTCTGCTGTTTCTGTTGAATACAACAACAGGTAGTTTAACCATATTTTCTTTTTTTAGTTCCCTGGCATCCACATAAGAGATGATATTACTGGTGCTGCGAGGTGTTGCTGTCAATTCCAATATAAAAGATGGATTTAGGTTATTGAGCATTTCGGCACTAAGAGTAGATCCTGCATTGTGGCTTTCATCAACTACAGTTACAGGAGAGAGGAATCGCAGAATCTGAATTAGTGCAGTATCCGGGGTATCCGCAAGTAATACGGATTCGTCATCGAATTGTTCAGCAAAGCGGAAAAGATTTCCATTTTCCTGATAGACTTTGCGGACATCTTTTTTTCTACTGTCAATACGCAGAGAGGAATAGCTCAATACACAGATTGTCAGCATTTCACGGACACTATCTGGGGAAAAATTTTGTCCGTTCAGCAGCATTTCTTTAGTATAAACACCTACACGTCCGGCAAAATCCATGTCCAAACGCTGGCGGTATGGATGGTTTACATCTGATAAAGTACGGAGTGTCTGGGTAAGAATTGAATCGGATGGCACGAGCCATACAACTACTTTGGGTTTGTTGACTGGAAAATGTTCAAATATTGTTTTTACAGCAGAGCAGGCTATAAAAGTTTTACCACCGCCTGTAGGAACTTTTATGCACACATGAGGTGTGTTTTCTATTTTATTTTGATAGTCCGGGACGCCGTTAAATCCAACAGGAATATCCTTATTCCCCCAGTACTTTTTCCAGCCTTTTATAATATCGTTTTCACAATCAACTTCATCAATAAAAGTGGATAAATCTTGCAAAACGGTTTCCTGATAATTTTTTAATTTCATTTATCCATCTCTCCTTTACATTCTTTTGATGTCACGAGGTATTTTTTTGAATGAAATATGCCATTTTTCTAGTTCACGTTGACTGAGCGTACAGAGATCGGCATAAATTACATATTCATCTGCCTTTGTTTTTATTGTGTGTAAGAAATCTCTGTTCAGTGTAGTAGTGCTTCCTTTTTCGTAATTAAAATAGTAAGCGACATCCATATGTGTGCCCATATAGCAAGGCTCTTCAGTGTGGAGTGGCTCAAGCTTCTGCTGGGTTTCTGTAAAATATACATATTTGCGAATGTCATCAAGACCAATGGAAGCATTTAGTGCTTCTCCATCAAAGATGGAGTCACCAAGTTCATAGTAGCTAAAATTTCCACCCGTGCCTTCAGTAGCATTTTTTTCGGTGCCATAGCCATTTATTACACGCTTTACTCGTTCAGCGGTGATGGTATCAGCATAATTACCCATTTCCACCAGAATGAATTTGCGGTTACCACCGTCTATTTTGTTCATGTTTAGAACAGCGTGAGCGGTAGTACCAGAGCCTGCAAAAGAGTCAAGAATGATGGAATTAGTGTCTTGTTGCGAAATTCTTAACATATACTCGATTAACCTTACTGGTTTAGCATAGTTGAAATTTAATTGCAAATTCTTTAATTCAGCTGCGCTTTGTCGATTTTCATATTCTGTAATTAAATTTGAGGGAACCACTCCTTTTTGTTGTTGCTCACTCAGCCAAAGTTTGTTATAGATATTCCATGTACTTTTATTACCATTTTGATCTACTAATCCAGAAGTTGAAGTCTTTTTAAAAACAATATTTCCAGCTTCAAGCTCTTTTTTATATCGTGGGTAAATCCATTTCCAAACTTTATCAGTTTTTAATGGTGTTACTATTAATCCTTCTTCAAGTTTGTTAGGAAGACTATCCCCAGGAGGGATTGCGAATGTTCCATCTGGACATTGTATATAATATCTTTGATTAGCACGAGCTTCAAGACTAGATTTAAACAGCCTCTCTTCACCGTACAATTCTCCTTTTCTGGAACCTTCTTGTTGTGTAAATTTATAGAAGGTTTTAATTTGTTTTTGAGTCATGACAGCTCTAAAGTATGGTAAAACATTAATATTCTTTGCATATGCTAGAATATAGTCAAGGCTAGGTGTATAATAGTGCCCTTTTGCACCGCCTGATTTCATTTGTCTACTAAAGTCAGTTATATAATTTCTTGCACTAAAAATTTCATCACATATCAATTTTAGATTTGAATGTTCATCTTCACCTATATTTATAAAGATAACTCCATCTTCAGCTAGTAATTTTTGTAATAATCTTAGTCGCGGATACATCATGCATAGCCACTTATCATGACGACTCAGATCTTCCCCTTGTTTGCCAACCGTTTCACCGAGCCATTTTTTTATTTGTGGATCATTCACATTATCATTATAAACCCATCCTTCTTCTCCAGTATTATATGGCGGATCAATGTAGATACATTTTATGCGTCCTTCATATTGAGGCAGAAGACTTTTTAGTGCAAGCAGATTATCTCCATGGATAATCATATTTTCACTGCCATTATCTTCTTCATGTTGTCCGTTTTCGTCAAAGCTATATTTGCGGTCAAGAACACAGTAAGGTACATCTAAATGATGATTTACTACTTTGCTCTTGCCAATCCAGTCTAATGTTGGCATGGTAGAATGCTCCTTTATTATTTATTCGGCATTGGAGGTGCTTTTATTAAGATCAATTGAGAGGGTATAGGCACTATTTTGCACCAATGTTTTTTGAGCAGAACACCGTTGATATTCACTCATGATTACCTGTGTTGCTGCGTTTATGCCATAAGGATCCAGTGCCAGGAATTTGCGGAAGGTATCATACAGTTCATCTTCAACCGTCCATGCCGAAAGCTTTTTCTTTTCGTCAGTTATTAAGGTATTATGTGCTGTTTCCTTTGATTTACCAGTCAAATAGTCATAAGATACATTTAACAAAGAAAGCAATGCTTCCAGAGTTTCAAATTCTGGATTCCGTTTTCCCGTTTCCCACATTGCTACAGAACCCTTTGAAACATTTAGAGCCTTTGCAAGAGAAACTTGAGTATACCCACAAGCTTTTCTTGCCTTTTTTAGTCTTTCACCGTTCATATTATTACCTCCATGTGAGAATAATAACAGTAATTGTGAGAAAAATCAATGAACTCTACGAAAATATATTGAATTACTGTATTATATGTGAGATTAAGGGTCAATACTAGCAACAAAACTGGAGACGTTGTAATATATAATCTAACAATAAGCTGTATTTTTGGAGATTTCAAATACTATGCGTTAATTATTGTCCAGCTGATCTACTTGCAGGACATCTGTGTCCGCCAACAGATCCATTGTTTCACCTTGGATATATTTTAACGGATTTGGGAATACTTCTTCACTGCAATATTTTGCTTTTTTCTCTGAGAGAGTTATTGGAGAAATGTCAAGTTCATTAAAATAAGGCATGGCACCGGAAAGTATATCTGGATCAAGGTGATTTTTTTGTGAATCAAGTCCATGTCTTTTTTTGACTGCACATAATACATTTAACATTTTACGTTTTACTCCCTTTGAGTAACGGCTGTTCGCAATTTGTTCACGAGCATCGTTATACAGTAGAAAATCACCAGCACCGTACATTTGCTTCAGAAGCCTGCACAGAGTTTCACGAGGACGTGTATTGGTGCCATCTAATAGTTCTGATTCTGTACAATGACATTTCTTTTTATCACTTAATAGTTTTGTACGTTGTTCACGTAATTCTATTCGGAGCTGTCCAAGAGCATTGTAGAGCTCTTGCGGATCGTCCAGGTATCCCTGAGCATTTTTTATCTGTAGCTGTGGATATTTCAAATATATTGAAAGCTCATAACTTTTACAACTGATCGTAATAGCGAAGGTTTCAGGAGTACTTCTTTTCTGTTTTTGATTATAATATTTTTTTACTTTGAAACGATGAGGAATTTTAGCTTGTTTGAGTAAATATAAATATATTTCAGCTGTTTCCTGGTCGTAAAACCATAGGTTACAACAGTAGTCGATTCTGCGAAATTTACCATCGTTCAATATATTTTCACTTATATTACATAATTTCGTTAATACAGAACTGACAGTGATGGGAAGCTTTTTTAGATTAGCTTTTTCAATGATACGGGTGTATAGTTTCGTATATTCGCCGGTCAATATGCGAGGATTGATCGTAAAGTTAATATAATATACCGGATTATAGCTTTGGGGATCATATGTTGTAAATTCTATCCTGTTTATACCTAAAGAACGATAATCTGTAGTGGTATATTTTACGAAGTAATCTGTTTTGTGTGCCGCTCTTTTTTTTATCAATAGATCAAAGAGCGCAAAGTAAGTTTCCGAAGAAACTCGAAATCCATAGGTAAAGGTATGTATTGCCATTGCGGCATTGTTTTCTTGCTGGAGTAACACTTGGTTCATTTCCTATTTCCTCCTGTTTTGGGGTTTTAGTACACGCATTCTTGATTTCGCCAATTTTCACTCTGGGTGGATGATACTGCATCGGTAGAGTATATTTTGGTTGAAAAAAAGATTTCTGTAAGGTATATATGAAAAAAAGATTTCTGTAAGGTATATATAATGGAACTTATGTGGTGTGATTTATACACCGTATTACGGTAGTGTTATATGAAAAAGATTTTTTGTGTATAAATGACGACAAACAGTCAGATAAGAATATCATTAAGGAAGGAGCGGGCGCTATGTTAGAAACAATACCCGAAATATTAACATTGATTCAGTGTCAGGAACTACTGCACATTGGAAGAACAACGATATTGAACATGATAAAACAGGAAGAGTTAAAGGCTTTTAAGGTTAGAGGCAGATGGAGAATACGAAAAGCGGATTTGGAGGAATATTTGGCAAAAGCAGACAGAGTTTGAATGGATAGTAGAAAATAAAAACAGCTTGGTTTTAGTCCCAAGCTGCTTAAGTTAATGAATCTGTCTATAAAAAATCATTTTTATGTTTATAGGCTGTGTTTTGAAAATTCAAATATCAGATTGTCAAGGGAAGACTGAATATTATCTGATAAATTACGATACATTCTAAGATGCTGTAGTTCTGCATCCGTGAGATTTTCTTCGTTATAAGCTCCAGGACGCTGTGGATTATCGGTATTGCCAATAAGGTAATCCACAGATGTATTAAAATAATCTGCTAATTTGATTAAGGTTGCAATATCTGGTTCAGTAATTTGGTTTTCGTATTTGTATATAGTTTGCTGTGAGAGGTCTAAACGCAATGCCAGCTGTTGCTGACTTAAGTTTTTGGATAGGCGTAAAGTCTTTAAATTTTTCATGTTATCGGTCTCTCCTTTACTGCTATTTTAGCAAGAATATGCAGCACAAAATAAACTATAACGTTGTTGAAAATAAAACTAAAAAAGCGTATAATAAAGACAACTTCAAGAACGAATGATAAATGTACGAGGTGGTTTTATGGGAGACAATCATAGGAGCGAAAAGAAAAGTAAAACAACATATGTTGTTGGAAGCATTGTGCTTACTGCGGCTGCATTTGTTGTAGTTCCAAAGGTAATGGAATGGAGCGCAAGTAAGCTATACAAACAAAAAGTAAAACAAAAACCAAAAAATGAAGATGACTGGGGACCGGAAATTGTAAAAACAGATAGTCTGAAAAAGGAGAAGGAAAATGCTGAACTATAGTACAGAAGAAATGGCGCATGAGCTATTGCAAACAATTCAAAAGGAATATAAAAGTCTGAATAAATTCAATATAATGGTATTGGGGAAAACTGGGGTTGGAAAGAGTACTTTAATTAATAATTTATTCAGTGAGAAAATTGTTGAAACAGGTATTGGACGACCAGTTACGCAAGAAATCAAGAAAATAGAGAAAGAAGGATTCCCATTAGCTTTGTATGACGTACCTGGTCTGGAATTAGATGGGGAAAATGATGTAGATAATCTTTTAAATCAGATTTTAGGGGAGATTGCCAAAGGTGTAAGAAGTGGTAACTTAGATCAAGCAATTCACTGTATTTGCTACTGCGTTAGTACACCAGTTCATCGTTTTGAGCAAGCGGAAATTGATTTTTTGAAAAAGTTTATAAATGGTGCAGGAATGTATAATGTACCGATTATTATTGTCTTGACACAATCTTATTCTAAAAGAGATGCTAAGGAAATGCTGAATGCGATTAAAATGGAAAATCTGAACGTGGTTGATATTATTCCAGTCTTGGCAGAGAATTACGAAATTGATGAAGATTATACTGCAAAAGCCTATGGATTAGACCGATTGGCTGAAATAATCCTTCAAGTAATTCCGGAATCAGTAAAAAAGACTTTTGTTGCAATTCAATGTGTAGACTTGAAAATGAAGGTTGATAAAGCAAATTCTATAGTAGCTGTAGCTGCCGCAGCAGCTGCGGCTACAGGTGCAAGTCCAATTCCATTTTCAGACGCAGCATTACTTGTTCCAGAGGAACTGGCAATGATGGCAAAGATAACAACGACATTTGGCCTACCGATTGCAAAAGGAACTCTAAGTACTATTATTTCAGGTACAATTGGAACAGCTGGGGCAACAGTACTTGGCAAAACGATTGTCGCTGCAATAATAAAGATCATACCTGGAGCGGGTTCTATAGTTGGAGGTGCTATTTCAGCTGCGACAGCTGCGGCATTAACAGCAGCATTGGGAGAAGCATACATTGCTGTTTTAGTTCAGATTAGTAAAGGTCAAATAAGCATACAGGAATTAGATACAGAAAAAGGAAAGAAGGAGATTAGGGAAATCTTCAATTCTAGACTAAAAGTAAAAAGAGATAAAAAAGGACAGCCTAAGTAATTGATGTGTTTATTGCGTAGAGCTGAAAGTTATATTGATGTAATATTTCCACGAAGGAGGAAACCAATTACATAACAAATAGCAACCTGTTATACGGAGCTGAAACGTGAGTATGCGTTTCGGCTCTTTTACGTTCATCAAAAAGGAGGCATGAAATGTTAAATTACAAAGAGTTCATGGAGGCATTAAAACAAACGATTTATTCACAGACAGGCTGGAAATCTGACTGTATGGGGAGCCTGACGGATGAAGGACCGACATCTGACACGACGTTGGAAATTCATTATATGCAGACTGCCAGAGATGCATCTGTTATTTCAATCAGAGTTCCGGAACTGTATGCAAGATACCAGATCGGGGAAAGTATTACATCCATAGCGGATTCAGTTATCGGGACAATCCGCGAGGATGACAGATTCTGTCTGGCGCAGGCGGTAAGCCAGTGCAAAAATTACGAACTGGCAAAAGAGCATTTATTTATTAGTGCAGAAAGTATTTACAATGAGGAAGCACTGACACAGTGCATATATCAGACTGTCGGTGATATTGCAATTTGTCCAAACCTTAAACTGTTAGACCGAAACGGTAAGATGATCGGACTGAAAGTTGCCCCGGAATTTCTGAAATTATGGAAGACAGATGAAAACGAAGTAATAAAGGCTGCAGTGAGGAATTCATCAAAATTATATCCTGCCAGATATTACAATTTTCTGAAAGCCCTGTTTATGCAGGAGTATAAAGGGGAAGATTTCATGGAAGAGGACAGCTCTTCCGTCCTTCTGGAAGGAAATGGGGACAAGTGTATCAGCACCACCATACTACAGCATGGTGCAGCTGCAATTTTCTATCCGGGAGTCTGCAGAAAAATCTGTGAAGTATTAGGTGCAGAAAGTTTGTATCTGGTGTTCACATCTGTCCATGAAGTTATGGTATCTGCAGTAAGGGCAGATGTGTCAGTGGAAGAAATGCAGAGAAGACTGCACAATGGATCCAGGACAGTAAAAGAAGCAGAAGAGAAGCTGACAGAACAGGTTTATTGCTATGATGGAAAAAGTAACTGCATCCGTCTGGCAAAAGGTGAGGGAAACGTGTTTCAGTGTGATGAATAAGGGGGAATCGTAATTGCAGAGAATCATTATCAGTATATTATCAGCAGCAGTTGTAATCTGGGACGAGATCATGAAAAGAAAAGGAGAGAAATAATTATGGCAGCAAACGTGGAGACAATGTTTTATACAAGAGAAAAACCATGGCACGGATTGGGAACAATGGTAGCAGAAGCGCCAAATTCCAAGGATGCATTGCGCCTTGCAGGACTTAACTGGAAAGTTCTCCAGGAGCCAGTCTACACAGAAAATGAAGAACTGATCCAGGGGTACAAAGCGAATGTAAGAGACACAGACCGCAAGGTGCTGGGCGTGGTAACAGACCGTTACAAGGTAATCCAGAATGAAGAAGCCTTTGCTTTTACAGATACATTACTGGGCGAGGGTGTCCGTTATGAGACAGCCGGTTCCCTGCAGGAAGGACGCCGTGTGTGGATGCTTGCCAGACTGCCAAGGGAGTTTATCATTGGCGGTGAGCGGATCAGTCCGTATATGGTATTTTCCAATACCCATGACGGTTCGGGAGCCGTGAAGACTGCCCTGACTCCAATCCGTGTAGTCTGCAATAACACACTGAACCTGGCACTTCGTACAGCAAAGCGGAGCTGGTCTATGATCCATACTGGGGATATCAGTGGGAAAATTGAAGAAGCCAAGAACACCCTGCTTCTGGCAGATGAATACATGACTGCGCTGGGACAGGAATTTGAGAATCTGAGGAAAATCAAGCTGTCAGAGAAACAGGTATTGGATTATATTAAGATTCTTCTTCCAATGGAAGAAAATTATTCTCTGCTTCAGAAACGTGGTGTAGAAAAACTGAGAGCAGACATGAAAATGAGATATTTTGATGCACCTGATCTGAAAGACGTTGGAAACAACGGATATAGATTTGTAAATGCAGTATCTGATTTTGCAACACATTCTACGCCAAGAAGAAAGACAGCAAATTATAAAGAGAATATTTTCGCCAGAACAGCAGACGGCAACCCAATGATTGACCGGGCATACCAGCTGGTCAAGGCAGCATGAGTTACCAATGGGACTATCGCAATAAGCAGTTTTTATGCAGAATATGGATGTTAATCATAATTACATCTATATCGTGTATGGATATCAGCGGATGCGATAGTCCTATGTTTTTCAGAGTATAGGAGACAGGCATAGTGAATCAAAAAGTGAAAGAAGAATTAAAACAGGAATTTGTTCAGAAACTTTACGGGGAATTTTCCACTTACAGAGAACATCTGCTGTGTGAAAACCCGACTGATCTGATCGCCGAGGCATACAAGATTGAGACGTTTTCATCATTATATGAGGTGCTTCTGGCAAAATCAGCACAGCTTAGTGATGTTGCGCTTTTAAACCTTTTGAACATGTCAAGCGGGATTCTGGAAGGTATGTACAAGAAATGGCTTGGTGTAAAAGACCATTCTTACCAGGAACTGGAAGAGTATGTGGGACATGAGGTAGAAGACCTGGAAGGATATGATCTTCCGGAAGCGGTATAAAGAAGCAAGGAATAAAAGTCTGGAAAATGAAAGAAAACAGGAGGCCAGGAATTATGAGACGAAAAATGACACCGACAGGGAACCTTACAAGAGAAGAATGGTTACAGCTTAGAAGAAACGGAATCGGTGGTTCCGATGCTTCTGTGATCATGGGAAAAAATCCTTACAGAAGTATTTTACAGCTGTGGGAAGAAAAAACAGGAAAGCTGCCAGTTACAGATAACGGAAACGAATTTACTTACTGGGGGAATGTGATGGAGCCGATTATCCGTAAGGAATTTATGAACCGTACCGGGCTTAAGGTGCGCCAGAAACATGCAATGATTTTTCACGAAGAGTATCCATATCTGTTTGCAGATGTAGACGGAATTGTTACAGATGAGCGGGGTGAGAAATGTATCTTTGAAGCAAAGACAGCGAGCCAGTATAAGGCTGACCAGTGGGAAAATGGTGTACCCGAGGAATATGTATTGCAGGTACAGCATTACCTGGCGGTATGCGGCATGAATAAGGCATACATAGCGGCACTGATCGGCGGCAATAAATTTGTCTTCACCACAATTTACAGAGATGATTCCTTAATTGAAGAACTGATCGTCAAGGAAAAGGAGTTCTGGGAAGAGTGCGTACTTACAGACACAGAGCCTGTTGTAGATGATTCTGAGGCAACCCAGGAATATCTGAATGAAAAATATAGTGATTCAGTAGCGGATACGATTCAGCTTGAAGCAGATATGAAAAAGGTTATAGCACAGTACCAGGATGTTGATTCCAAGGTGAAAGAACTTGAAAAGCAGAAGACAGGGCTGGCTAACCGTATCAAGGCTGTGATGGGGGAGTACGAGACTGGTGAATTAGATGGAATCGTTGTTTCCTGGAAGAAAATCAGCCGGGAATCTGTGGACAGCAAGAGACTTCGCAAGGAAAAACCAGAAATATTTGCAGAGTACAGCAATGTCAGTTCATATAGAAAACTGTCTGTTGCGTAGGGATGATTACAGGGGGAAAAGATTATGGCAGAAAAAAGAATCCGGAATTTAAATCCGGAAGAGATTGAGTGCCGTGTAGGTGCAATCATGGAGCAGGGAATCACTCTGCTCCTTTATAAAAATGCAAGGGTAGATCAGACGATACTGGATGAAGTGTTTGGAATCTGCGGATGGCAGAGAAGGCATAATATGATTGGAAATGAGCT
This sequence comes from uncultured Blautia sp., assembly GCA_934394545.1. Taxonomy (GTDB): domain Bacteria; phylum Bacillota; class Clostridia; order Lachnospirales; family Lachnospiraceae; genus Blautia_A. The sequence goes on along the minus strand of CAKRRG010000006.1, from coordinate 4,164 downwards.
GTACTGTATCCTCAGCATCTGGGATGATGAGAAAAAGCAGTGGGTTCAGAAAGAAGACGTAGGAACAGAAAGCGACTATGAAAAGGCGAAAGGTGCCGCATCGGACTCTTTTAAACGAGCCTGCTTTAATATTGGGATTGGACGGGAGCTGTATTCGGCTCCTTTTATTTATATTCCCATAAATAAAGTGCGGATGGGCGAGAAGAATGGGAGAAAGTCTGTGAAGGACAGCTTTTCAGTGAAGACTATCCAGACCACCGCCGACAAGGTGATCACAGCACTGGAGATTGTAAACCAGAGAAGTGAAACGGTATATAGCTATCAGGTGGCACAGACAGCTTTTGTTCAGGTGACAGAGCCTGATGATGAGAAAACACAAGTCCAGAGAATATCAGATGGGGAAATTCAGATTCTGTATGCGGAGCTTGGAAGAACAGGAGTTACTATGCAGCAGATCCTGAAACGGTATAGAATCACATCTATACAAGAACTGGATCAGGTGACTTATAAAAGAGCGCTCAATGGTTTGAAGCGAACCAAAAGTGTAGCATAAAGCAAAGAAAATGGAGGATAAATCAATATGGATTATAAAGAATTTGTGGAAGAACTGGTAAAGGAAATCAAGAAAGAGACAGGATTCAGAGTGGAATTTTGTGCAGCGGATGAAGAAGAAACACAGGACTGTATTAATGTGTACACGAATGAAAACGGAAAGCTTCGTCTGCTGACAGAGAAAACATATTGTAAAATGAAAACAGAAGGAAAAACACTCACTGAGATTGTACAGGCGGTCAAACAGTCAACAGATAATTTCCTGAAAATGGGAATCCCAGGCAAGCTGAAACAGCTGCAGTGCTATGAACAGGTAAAGGGAGAGCTGTTTATCAGACCACTTAATATGGAAAAGAATAAGGAAGAACTGGAAAATTCTCTTTACAAGCAGAACGGAGAAATCGCATTGACTTTATATATGAAAATCTCTGACGAGGATGGAAAGATTACGAGCTGTAAAGTACCTTTAAGCTATGTCGAGAAATGGCCTGTAAAGGAAGAGAATGTTTTTGAGGAAGCTATGAAAAATACCATGTCGATGATGCCGCCAAGAGTATGCGAATTATTGAAACTGGTTCTGAATCCGGCTTATGAGGGAGAGGATATCTATGCTTCTGACTATATTCCGGAAAAAGGCGGGATAGGAAACTGTATGAGTACAAGTTCAAAAACAAATGGGGCAGTGGCAATCTTTTATCCAGGAGTTGCAAAGACATTCTGTCATAAGCTTGGGGCAGATGGCTTGTATCTGGTATTTACAAGTGTTCATGAGGTGATGATTCATGATGAGGAAAGTGTGGAGCCTGAAAATTTGAAAACAATTCTGGAAGAGACAATAGAAGAAGCAATCCCGGAAGAGGATGTGCTTACCAGACATATTTATCACTACGATCTGAAATCAGACCAGATTGAGATGATGGCGGCATAGTGTTGTGAATTCGTTTCTGGCTGGTGATTTTGGGATGACCGGGATCACCAGCAGGAACTGCCAGAACGAAACGGTATCAAATCTAACGACCGTCAGATCTGAAACGGTATATATTGTGGCAAAACCAGCGAAACGGTTCACTTTTGATACTTTTTTTGATAACGTCAGTTTTGATACAGATGTAGCACTGAGGTTTATAAAATTTTCAGATTTAGGTAATTTCTTTTCGTGGAAATACCGTATGGATTATGATATATTAATTATAGAAGAAACGGATATAGGAGGTGTCGAAAACGGCTGAGAAAAACAACATAAAACCGGATACCATACTAAAGACATTTTGGCGGGATAATGATCATTTCGCAGATTTATTTAATGCAGCGTTATTTGATGGAGAACAGGTACTGAACCCTGCTGATCTCATGGAAGTAGATACAGATGTTTCCTCCATGGTGAAATTTAACAACCATGCAGAGACGGTTCAGAAAGTCCTGGATGTGGTGAAGAAAACAGCATATGGTGTGGATTTTGTAATCTGGGGGCTGGAGAACCAGAGTAAAATCCACTATGCAATGCCTTTACGGCATATGATCGGGGATTCCTTTTCGTATCTGAAGGAATACAACGAGATTGCAGCCAGGAACAAGGCTGAGAAAGGGTTTGAGTCTTCTGACGAATTCCTTTCCAACTTAAAGAGGACAGACAGGCTTCATCCAGTGATAAGCCTGTGCGTATATTATGGGGAAAAAGAATGGGACGGCCCGTTCTGTCTGGCAGATATGCTGGAAATTCCGGAGAAACTGAAACCATTGGTATCCGACTATAAAATGAACCTGCTTCAGTTAAGGAAAAGCGGATCACTGCGGTTCCATAATCAGGATGTTGACACGGTATTTGATGTAAGCCGTTCCATTTATGAAAAGGATTTTCAGAAGATCAATACTGTGTATAAAGAAAAGGCAATCCCGGCAGAACTCGGAGTCGTGATCGGAGCAATCACAGAATCCCAGAGTCTGATTAACCATGCTTTGCAATCAGAGAAAAAAGGAGGGCAGATTTATATGTGTGGTGCATTAGAAGAATTGGTAAACGAGGGCGTTCAGCGCGGCAGACAGGAAGGAAGAATCGAAGGCCTCCAGGAGGGAATCCAGGAAGGAATCCAGGCTAATATTAGAACTTGTAAAACTTTTAAAATCAGTAAGTCAGATACGATTAAGAATGTTGTAAAAGAATTTGCTTTGTCAGAAAATGAGGCAAAAGCTTACGTGGAGAAATACTGGTAGGAACTAAATATAATCAGAAATATGTGTAGGGCAGAATCTGTAGAGGGTTCTGCCCTAATTTTGTCTATATCAGAAAGGAAATGGTAAAATGAAAGTCTATGGGTATTGCAGGATTTCTACATCCAGGCAGTCAATGGAGCGGCAGATCAGAAATATCAAGCTGGCATATCCAGACGCGGTTATTGTAAAAGAAACATACACAGGAACGAAAATACAGGGACGAAAAGAATTTGAAAAGCTACTCAAAATTGTTTCTGCTGGTGATACACTAGTCTTTGATTCGGTATCTCGTATGAGTCGTACTGCACAGAACGGTACGGAATATATGAAGAATTATATAAGCGTGGAGTGTCATTGGTATTTTTAAAAGAGCCGCATATAAATACCAGTACCTATCAACAGGCAATGGAAAATCAGTTATCTGTAAATTTTAAAACAGGCGATCAAGCCCTATCGTTGTTTCTTTCCTCCCCCCATTGGATTCGTTTCTGGATCACCAAACATCTCGACAAATCGGGCTTTGATGATGTCATCCAGTTTTTGAAGTTCCCGCTGTCGCAAAGCAATAATACTTTCAGTTTTACCGAGAATATCCACTATTTCTCTCTGCCTATCCAAAGTGTCCAAGTTGAACGCTTCATTTCCGGCAAGACATTCTCTTTGGGTAATAGATACTGCATCGTACCAATCACTGAAGATTTTGCCGGATGCAAAGAAGTTCGACCGATACCTGCTCCATCTTTAACAACAGCAGACTATGTTCTTATGCGGTCAGATGGATTTATTCTCAAGGCCGCAGACCTGTGGTATTTTATATGTGATTTTTCTTAAACAGAGTTTTTCCATAGTGACATTGTGGTTGAACATGAACGCTAGCATATAATACGCAGACTCATGCAGATGCGGCGTTCCGAGAACCGCAATGTCACAATTCGTGCTATTTTCCGTCATTTCGTGCCAAACCAATTGAAAAACAGATGGATTTTTATATAATGATTTTAACAAATGAAGGAAAAAATCAAACAGGAAAGGGGCAGGACTATGCAGAATATATTTTGAACTACTGCGCCGACAGAAAGATATTTCCCCTGGTTCAGATTTATCAGGATCAGGAAAAGTTTTTTGGAGAAATACAAAAAACAATACCGTCCATTGTGCTTCTGGCACTTCAGGGAGTAGCAGGGATGAATGCTGCGGAGCACCTCCGTTCCCTGCATCCGTTGTTACAGTTCAGTAAAAAGGGTGGAACTTTTTCAGAAAGATTCTGGCAGATATGGAGGACTTCGCTTTATGAACAAATCTTTAAAAAAAATATGGAATGTGGTCAGCAGCATTCTGGTCGCCGTAGTTGTGATTCTGGCACTTTTGCTGGTTGGTGCGCGAGTTATGGGGCTGCAGGTA
>CAKRRG010000005.1 GCA_934394545.1 uncultured Blautia sp. | reverse complement strand
GCCGTTTTACCAACACGCCGTCTGCCGTAGATGACAATGCACTCAAACTTATCACCTGCGTACCGTTTATTCAGTTTCCGTAGCTCATCCTCACGGCAATAAAACTGACTCATCCGGTCACCTCCAATAATTATACTCGTAAGTTAGTAACTCGTAAGTTACTTTTTACGAGTATGATAAATCAGATAGTTTGCAAAGTCAAGTAAATGTTAACTTTCCCTGTGCATCTTCCGATGTAAGACAGGCAAAAGTGAAATATAAATAGGTATAAAAATACCCCTGCCAGATTTTTCCGACAAGGGTATAGTATCAGTTGTTATTGCTCAAGTTTATCAACCTTGCAAAGCTCTTTAAGCAAGCGGAATGATGTGATCTGCCACCGTCTGTTGTATCCACGCTTCGCTGCTGGCCGGGTGACTTCTGGGTGTCAAGAGCCTTCAATGCCACATTTCCATTTGTATTTACGCATCAACTAAACCTCCATTTTGGCGAATTTGATTCTTAATCGACTCATCGCAGATACAGCCACGAAAATCATATGCATCAACATTGAAGTTCGTAATAATATCGGTGGCACTATGAAATCCACAATATTTTTCATGGCAGAACATAATCTGCCCATTGGAAAGAATCGCAACAAGCTCATGGTTTTCTGTATTGAAAGCAATATCCAATACATCTCCGTTTATCGCTGGATCTTTAGATGAATACGGATTGCTATACCACCATCCCATCTTTTTTCCGGCTACGGTTTTTTCATAATAGTTAAACGTCTGAAGAGCTTTCCGTCCGTTAGAACAGGCAATCACCGTACTTTCAGGACTGACAACCATCATATAATTTCCGACTGTCTTATCGAAAATTCGCTTTCTCATACAATCCCCGATATGATAGATGCTAATAACATTGTCCTGCGTAGCAACCGCTATAAAAGGCTCATTCTTGAAACTACTGATACCGATTACCGGTGCACTCTGACTGTTAACCTCAGAATAATTACCTGTACGAATATTTTTGAATTTCACCTTTCGAATATTGTTTCCCACAGCTGCAATCGAGCCATCCGACATAAAACAAGCTAATTTAGCATTCTTACAAAGATTCTCTACTTTTAGCACTTCATCTGTCTTTAGATCATAAAGACATAGGTTAAGATTTGTATCCTTTCTCAAAACTTTAGTACCATAGGTCGAGACTTTTCCATGTTGATCTGATACAAAGTGTTCATCAAATAGCTTTGATGTTCTTTTTTCCACATTGTAAACCCACGTCTGTGTATCAGTTTCTCCAAGAATAAATGCACCATCTTCAGACAAGTAAACCTGCTCAACAGTCCTTGGTGCCAAGACATCACCAACTCGGATTTTTTTATCCAAATCCCACAACTGTATTTTTCGTTTTCCGTTGCTCAGTTCATAGCTCAGTGTTGCCGCAGACTTTCCATTTCCCGAAATAGCTCCATCCTTTAAGCACGTAACACCTCTCGCAAGGATTGCTTGAACCTCGTTACCACTTGTTATTGTTAAATCGCCTTCTACAGTGGCCGTTGCCTTAAGTCCTTGATTCTCTGTCTGACAAATCACACCGGCTTTTCGATTTTTTCCTGCATTATCCTTTGCTTTCAGGAAAGAGACATCAATTCCATTAACTGGATTTTTCCATGCGTTCTGCTTCTGCTTGTTATAAATACGTCTGCACTCTGTAAGAGAAAAACGTACCTCTCGATTGTTGTAGTAAAAATACAGGACATCATCCTTTAGAATTGCAAGCCGAAAACGGCTATTGAAGATGTCACAGTGCATTTCTACTGGATTCAAAATCTTTCCGCAGTATGCCCATTCATCCTTTTTCTGAAACACATGAATACTTGTATTAGATCCACCTGTTACAACAAACAAATACCCACCTATAAATTCGATTCGCGCAATCGAACTGCTGATAGAATAAATGAAGGGCAGCTCTTCTGTTTGTAATGAAAACACAAATACTTTCCCATTTGAAGATGCCGCCAAAAATTCATTCTGTGGCGAAAAGCGAAGATGCGTATAAAGTGTTACATCTTCTGAAGACTTTCCAACTGACACACAGTCTATCTTTGCTCCCCGTAACGAAATTCTTTCGTCCGTCTTTGTTACAGCATTGGGAATTTGTAGACCTCTCAAATCAAGATTTGAATAATTGGGGCATCCTCCGATTTCAGAAGAAGGGAAACAGTCCAGAAGATTTCTCACGAGCTGGAATGCATCATGACGATTTTCTCCTATTACGTGAATCCGTTCAGCCAGACCGTCCCAGTACTTTCCAGAAAGATTCCGGATATGTTCCATAACCGGAAACGGTATTGCTCTGCCATTCCAATACTTTTCAAGTTCTGTCTGTTGTAAAATCCAGGTTGCAGACAGATAGTCTCTGTAAATTTGATGTGGGAATGCAGTGACAGTATCGTTTTTGTACAACAAATTCGTTTGACAAGTCAAAAAATCAGAAACCGTTCCAAATTTAAGTGCTGGCAAATCATAGTCACGGAATCTTTCCTGGAGCGGAAGAATTTTTTCTTCATTTACATGGTGCTCCTTCAAGATTCTTTGGAGAAGTCCCCGGCATTCCACATTACTCTTATTTAAGCAGTACGAGATATCGAATTCATACGCCAATGCAGGAAGAATTTCAAAAACAGCTTGATACGCAATTTGTATTTTTTCTCCATCAACACCGCTTCTCTGCAATAAGACAGCAATTTGTGCAACATAATAATTATGCAACAAATCCGACGAATTCTTAATTGGAATAATCCAGTCCAAACATTCTTCTTTTTCGTACTGTTTTATAATTGGACATATCTCCTTATACATTGTAACCATCATCGGGTTAGATAATAGTTTGTGCAATGTAAAGGTATCTTTGATTCCAGACCATTCTTCGGAGGAGAACACGGTCTCTATTTGCTCATCACTCAATGGAATCAGTTGCCGTACGCTGTATCCGGTCATGCTATAACGCGCAGTAAAGTTTGTTCTTGACGAAACAACAAACTGAATTCCCTTGAGCAAATTCAGTGCCTTTATTTCATTAATAAAATCTCGTTCTGTTTTCGTATCAATCTCGTTTATGCCATCGACCAGCAGAACCAAACTTGGCTGAGAATATTTAACTCCGCAGAATTCCTCGAATCGCGCTTCATCGCCATCAAATAAGGATCGCACACAGTAGCTTTTTATCCCCATTCTCATGGCCACCAAACGTTCAGCCGGAATATATAAATTCACGTTCTCGCTATTTTCACACATATTAAGTAGCATGGTTGTCTTTCCCATGCCACCATTTGCAAGAAGGATTAAATGTGGTTTTTCTGTAATCCACGCATGATTCAACACTTCTTTTAGGCTATCCGCTCCCACGCCCTCAATGCGAGGAAGGATGCTCTCAATGACATTTGTTCTCCCGACAAACTCTGTGTTGGCCCGATTCGCTTTCACTGCTTCACGGGATTGGCCATTATCACCCGGAAGCCTTAATTGAAAAGGGTACTGATCCTCTTTTTTCCCATCGTGCCAAAGAATTGGATATTTCGCCCATCCTTCCGCAAACCATGTGTATGCCGTCACATAACCTGTATGTGTATTCTCGTCAAATTCACCAACCAACACTGTCGCACAGCTCCGTTCTTCCATACGCAGTTCGCCTGCTTGGATAGAATCGAAGTAGTCAATCGGATGAACCATATGGTCATGCTCATGACCTCCCAGCCATAAGCGCACGCCTTTTTTCCACAGCAATTCCCGTACGTATTTTTTCTCCTCTTGAAGAAGTGCTGTAAAGGGATAATGTGAAAGCAGAATGGTCGGCTTATTTGGGTTAAGCTCCCTTAATGCATTTTGCAACAATTTCGTTCCTATAATCAAATCTGTTGCTTCCTGATCTTGGGTATATGTTAAAGTCGAGTCGATATGTAGGACATTAAACTCGGGCGTTTCTATATTAAAATGAGGTTGTAGGGGATTTGAATACTTTTCCACGCGACTAGCAGGATACAATTTAGAAAGAAAATCGCGAAAATCTTTCTGACCAGAATAGATTAACTTCAAATCTTCGTCTTTGATTGTTCCGTATTTGGGATCATAATATCCCCCTCGCTGAAAGCTGATTTTCTTTATCGCTCCATCTCGCCCATCCGAATTTCTATCCACATCATGATTTCCTGGCACAATAAACAGCCTATCTGTTGTCAGCCCTACTGCGGCGCAAAGATCAATCAAATACTTTGCTGCTTCATCTGTAAACGTATTAGGATTCGCATTTGCAGTACGAATATCACCAGTACAGAAAACATAGTCGCAAAGAAGATTATTCTTTCTCAAAAATTGTGGTAACTCTTCACGCAGAGAAATTGTACTCATGTCATCATTATTAAAATGGAGATCCGAAATATGTAACCACCTCAGCATAGAGCATATTTTCCTTTCAACACTATAGCATTTTCGTCATTTGTAAAGAAATTTTCAAGATTGTAGCGGTAATAACTTTTCCGATTTTTTCCGGGCAGAGCAGATCTGTATCATATTTTTTCTCATCAATCTGCTGAAGTGCCTTTTCCGCCAAGGAGCCCAAATCCACATGTGCATCGTTAGTATGCTTAAATTCAAAAATGAATCCTGGAATACCATTCACCAAAGGCATCAGCTGAATGTCAAAACGTCCAAGTCCCGATTCCCTATTAGAACGAACTCGATAACGATTTCCGAGGACAGCACATAACCCAAGCATCATCCCATGATAAAATCCCTCATTCACTCCATCCGATTTGTGCGATTTAAAACCTCTTTTTATTTTTCTTTCTTTTCATAATAGCTCAGAATATCCTTCACTTCTTCTTTTGTGAAGTCCGGCCTTCCTTTACTGCTCCCGGAAGTTCCCTTTGTTTGCACATCTGCTGAACCCTACGGATCGTAATCCTCAATTTTTCAGCAGCGTCAGCGCAAGATAAATAGTCCATAACGCACCTCCAAATGATGATCTACTGTGATTATGCCCTGTAACGCGAAGCAAATCAACTCAAAATTTCGCTTCCATTTCGTTTGAAATGAAATTCTCTAAAAGTCTATTATACGGAGATGCGTTTGGCATTTTTATTCACCCAAGATAAATCTTCCCAACTTATTTTTGCTCAAAATCTCGATGATAAGCATGGAAACCCCCAGTGTGAAAACCATATTAGCACCGACAATAATCCAAGGGTTCCTGATTTTCAAAACATTAATTATCAATGTTCTTGAAATTACAAGTAAAAAGCCATTGAACAAATATAATTGCAAAGAACGCTGTCCGCATTTCTGCAAAACATTGCCAATAGGAGAATTTTTTAAACAACCAACAACTTGAACCCAAAAGAGAATTCCCACCACAGCTGCAATCAGAATCATCCACTCAGCTTCTTCTGTCATCTGTGCCAAAACCACAATTCCTATCCATAGAATACCAAATAGAATGGCAGAGACTTTTTTTCTATTTACAAGCGTTCCATATAAATACATGCATGATTGCCAACACTTTTTGACTAAAAATCCTGCATAGAAAAACACAAAACATCTAGAAATAGAGTCAATGCGTAAAATTTCCGGCATATCCACAAACAGCGCAGAAACGCCCAAAATCAATGCCATTATAAAAACTACGATCTCTTGTTCCTGAATACCAGTGCTTGCGGAACTGACAAACGGAACAATAATATAAATCATGAAAAGCACATACAAAAACCAGTATTCTCCACCATAAAACAAGATTTATCTGATACTTTCCATAAAATCTGCTGGCCGGTTAACAAACGTGATCAATAACGCCCTGGGTACCATATCAACCATGCTAAAATAGGATATACTATTATTGCATGTCCCAACAATACAAAAACAATTCCTAATCCTCTAAGTACATCTATTTCAGGTATTCGTTGTTTCATTTCTATTCCCCCAATCCGTTCAAAACATTTTTTTAGATTGGAGGGAGCAGTCCTCCTCATAAAGCACCACAACACTTTGTCCTGTATCAATGTTGTTCTGTATCATCTCATCAGATGGGTGGATTCCCTTCTTCCAATGTGGGAATGACAGATCATCCTGCTCCTGGTCAATCAAGTTCCAGTACAGGGAGCTGACTTTGTAAAAATCCTCTTTTTCTGCCTTACGGAATATCATTTTGTCCACCTCTTTACTCATGTAGCTCCAGCGGCAGTCCATCCGGGTCGTGGAAGAATGTCATTTTCTTGCTGGTATAATCATCCACACGAATCGGCTCACATTCAATCCCTACCTCTGCAAGCTCTTTCACCGTCTGCTCTACGCTGTCTACGCAGAACGCAAGATGACGCAGCCCACAGGCTTCTGGACGGTTCACACGCTTCGGTGGATTTTCCTCAGCAAAAATCTCCAGCTCTGTGTGTTCATTGACACGAAGATCCAGCTTCCAGTCTTTTCGCTCCGGGCGGTAGTTTTCTCTGATGACAGAGAAGCCCAGCTTGTTCACATAGAAATCCTTAGCGGCTTCATAGTCAGATACGATGATTGCGATGTGGTGTATTTTAGATAAATTCATTTTAGATTACGCTCCTTTTTTATTTCTGTTATAAACTATATAGAAAACTTCAAAATATACTTAATTTTCGCTGTACTAGATCATTGCCTGCTGCCCACCACGGAGAGGTGTACGATTATCTGAGCAGCGTAGAGATTTAACTACTCCGAGTATATCACAAGTCTGCAAATAAATCAGCCTGATACACGCCTTTTTCTAACATTTTCTCAAAGCTGTCCTTTACAACTGCCACATCCTCGTGATAGGTCATGCCATACCAGGTATCATTGGTTTTCAGAACCATCACGGACATCTTTCCCTGCTCCAATAGTTCACCGATGAAAATTGGAATCAGGTACTCTGCTTTCAGAGGATTACCAGGTTGCAGGCTTCGATACGCATCTCCAAGGAATTCTACAAATTCCGGGTTTATGGTTTCCACAATGTTTTCTCCTAAGCCACAGCTACACTTCGGCTCACTCCTAGGTGCTGTCTGTAGTTCATGTGGATAGAAACAAAAAAGAAGCCCACCAGCGTACCATGTAGGGATTCTACACAGTGCGCCAGTGGGCAGACGTTTTATCATCGGAAATTACATTTCTGTGATAAAATTTTCTGTATAAAAAAACTAGGACGCCGTCGTAACGTCGCCCCGTGCAAAAACTGTAATCAGTTTTTTGATGTTACGCCTATTATATGCGATTTTCCCTTGAAAGTCAACCCCTGTGCAAAGTTTTCAAGAGACCCCCTGTGCAAAGTTTTCAAGAGAATTATTTTCACTTGCACAATGACTCACGTATTACTTTTCCTGCAAACTCATAATTTGTTTTTATCAGATCATTGTCTTTAAAAAAGCCCTTTTTCTCTACCATTCTTTTAAAGAACAAATTATACAATTCTTCACTTCTATGAAGTTTTACTTTTGGTGTCACAACTAATTCGTATGTATAAACCAAGGCAACAAACTCAAGCATAGGTCTACAGGAAAGCTTCTTCTGTCTTTGAGATGTTGTTATAGATCCCATCTTTTTAACATAATCTTTAATCTCACGCGGAGGTTTTGATGTACCGTGTGATAAATTTGCCAGTAAACAATTGTTATGTGCTGATCCATTCCTCAGACATCTTACTAATCCAAGAATCGCACCAGAAACGGCTGCTGTATTTCCATAATAGAAATCATAAAGCCGCAAAAATTCTCCAAACGTTAGAACTTCGCACAAAACCCATATTGGACAATCATCATAGCCTTGAATTATGTGTTCATGCCGCCCCTTACTCGGATTATACACCCTTTGTACATCAAAGTATTTCTGTATTAAATCACCCGTAAACGGAGACATAATTCTTGATTCCAAGCTCTTTACTATGTAGGAATTCCCTAATAAAAAATTTTCAACTATTTTATAAGCGTCTGCATTTGCATCATTTGAAACATCTTTTACCATTTTTACTTTCAAGGCCTGTTCTATATCAAGACACATTCTATTGATAAGAAAGCGAAAATGCATATCAACTGTTGACATTTCTTGTAAATATGTAAAATCAAGGTTTATGTACTTTCCCGTATTAACACCACGGGTATATTTAGAATAATTCTGTCGATACGCAGCTGTACGAAGATAGTTGTTAATATCCGTCAGGTAGGCTTCTGCTTTCTCTTCAGTAACATACTTAAATGTAATTCCCTTTTCATCCCTCATTTTTGCAACAAGCGACTCCGAGGTCATCATTGGTTTATTTATTTTATTACTCATCTTAAATCGCTCTTTCCAACTCTTTTGTTAGAGTGCTCCTTTTCTTAAGATCTGATAAAGCATAATATTATTCTATTTTGGTGAATATAGAAAAACTCCAGTTCTGTGAAGTTCTGCTATGGTATCCTTCGCCTGCTCTAGAATCGGGCTTACGATATTTTTTATTTGTCTGGGGCTTGCCGACAGATGCTTTCATTTGACTCTGTGGGCTTGTCCCTTGGACTGATTATATGATAACAAAATAGCTGGGGCTTGCAGATGGTGAGCTTCCCACACTTCTGTGGGAAATTTCCCACATTTCATCACAGTCTGGAAAATGGCAAAAAAATCCGCACAGCCATCTCGACTGCACGGATCACGATGCCATTGATTGTTGTAGGAATAAGGCATCCATCATTTTGTCTATCATCTCTTGATTCTTGGAATTTAGCCTTTCATATCTTTCTATATACTGCTCATTTTTCTCAAGATGCTCGTCCTCATCATTGAGTAACTGTTCCGTTGAAACATCTAACGCCTTTGCAAACCGTTTCAGCATCTTAAATCCCATCTCTCCATTTTGACCGCTCTCATATTTGGAAATCTCGGCGCGATCAATGTCGGTGACTTCGCTTAGTTTGCTCTGCGTCCATCTTTTCAGCATTCGATACTTTTTTATGTTCTGCCCAAGGATATACTCCTCGCTATGTACATCGATCACGCCGGACACCTCCTTCCTCTTTTGTGGTCTTACCTTATAATATCCTTTTTATGTCATTTTCGACATCGAAACAGATTGCGTATTTCGCGCCGAAATATATATTTTCTGTATGTTTTTGTTATATTTAAGTATATTAACGATTATGCTAAAATATTTTGTCTATGCTGATACCAACAAAAAAGCCGAGGAAGATAAAAGCTCATGTCTGCCAGACTCAAAGTAATTTGAGTACAGGCTATACCATAAAACTTTTATCTACCCCGGCTTTTCTCTTAGTGGATTCCATCCCACTCGGTTCGCTCTAGAGTAAGAAATTATTCGTATTTGTTCTACTGACTTCCTCTGATTTGTCGATATGATTAGGTTCTATAACCGCACAGTCCAATGCTTCGGGGGAAATAATCCGCTTGCACACTGTGGCCATATCGCAGGGTTGCCTAGCATTTTTTCTTAAATTTGTTTTGTCGTTCTGTTTTTCCGCTTAAAACGGCGCTGCTGTGCCATTTTCGGATTTGAAGCCTTTGATACAAGTTCCTGTATAGACATCGAGCAGTTTTTTCCAATCAATTCAACTGTTGTTCCATCATTACGGCACTTGCAAAACATTTTTCCATCCTCTGTCATAATTGGATAGATTTCATTCTCCATACGGTTTCCTCCTTCATTTCGACTTTCTTTCATTGCAATATCCATTATAATCTTCCATTGCATCTTTAAACTCTCTGCATAATCTTTCAAACTTTTCTTCCAGCTTATCTGCCGTCCGATACAGCTTTACGGAATCTGCTAAAAACTGTTCCACATCAATTTTCTGCGGCACATAACGAGAAACTGCTAACTGATAAGCGTTTTGGACAATTTCTTCCATTTCTACTATATCTGACGCACCTGCAACTGTTTTACGATTAAGCACCATCTCTGTAATTTCGGCAATTCCATCTTTTCCAGTTTTGCATTTTTCGTCCCACAATCCTCTCGACAGATCCAGCATATATATATTGTGAATCAGCCTTTCTTTACGCAAAATTAAAATCGATGTTTTCATATTCCGATTTGAGAATGCATTTGCTGGGAGTTCAATAACACTATCTATATAACCATCTGCTATCAGTTTCTTCCTGCTGACAGCAGCTGATCCTTCACGAGTCAGCATTGACATTGGCACTAACACCGCTGCTTTACCATTCTCTTTAAGAGACGCCACTATATGTCTAATAAAAATCCAAGTATCCTCAATCTTCTGATCCGGATAGTATAAGACTTGACCAATCAGATTTTTATCAATCGATGTTCTATAGGATGTTTCTGGCCTCATATAAGGTGGCTCACTAATAATACAATCAAATTTCTGATTGAAAGTCTGCGTTAATGGATGCCAAATCGAATCATCGCACCGGACTGCTCCCTTACGCACACCGGTCATAATAAGTAGCATTTCAAGAATTGCAGCAATGTGCATATTTTGTTCCTGCGCAAATACACTAACGTCTTTCCCTCTTATTGCTTGAATAAGAGAAAGACCACAACCAGCGCATGGATCATAGACGGACATTCCGTCTTTAATCTGACAGATTTCACTCATTAAAGTCGAAATAGCCAAAGGCGTATATACAAGCCCACTTACCTTTCCTTCTGATTCAATCACCTTTTCCACAATATGAACAAGCTCTTCGATTTCAATTTGTGCTATATCATTACTTCTAAAGTCCAATTCATTTGCAATGTGTAAAGCATCTAAAAATTTTGCATCTAAATTAGGGCTTTTTATGTCCAGTACAAAATTTTGTAGCAACCGCTGGGAAAGCCCCAGTTGTCTTTCCACATCACCCAGGTATTCACACAATTCTTGCTGGTTAACCACATTTGGATATAGATTAAGCAAGGCATCATATCTATACAAGTCTGAAACTTGTAGTCCTAATTGTTCTCTTCTGTCTGAAATGTATTTTAGAAAAGTCACATACACGATAGCAGATACTGTTCCGCCTACAAACGCACTTCTAATATCCCAGCCTCGTAGTTCTAATTCTATTGCCCAATATATTGATCGAATCCTTTCACGGCTCGACAGCAAATGATTTTTCATTGGCTGTTCGTTACTTTCAACCAACTTTATATCATTCATCCTTCATCACCCCCAAAATCGCTGATGTTATAAGATTATCTGCCATCGCCTCTTCATTCGTAAGCATCCGCTTCAACACCAGCTGTTTCTCAGAACTCAACCTATAAAGTCTCCCAAGCAATCGCTGTTCCTCTATTGGAAGCATTGGTACTGGAAGTCGATGTACATCTTTAGGCTTTAACATCGAATTGGTTGTTGCAGCAACCCCAGCCGTAAGAAGTTGTCGTGCATATTCAGTATTCAGATAGCCAACCAGATAGTCTAAATCCACTTCTTGCGTATCAAAATCTCTGCATATCATACAATAGGACGGAACAACCAAATCCTCATCTTCTTCCGTAATCAGCGCACAGCTATAAGGTGTTGTCAGCTTTATAACAATATCATCGACAACAGTCAGCCGTGATTGTCCACTTCCTTCCTTTACCTCGTACTCTGTCAACTCTTGATGGTTTACACTACCATTAGAAATTGCTTTCGGTACCAGAACGGTAACTTTTTCAGCTTTGATTCCCTTTATCCTGTCATCCTCTTTTATCTGCAGTCTGGACATGATGCTTCCGACCATGCTCATTCCCATCAAATCTCCAAATTCAACATTCATACTTTCACCGCCATTTCGTTTTATATACTTGAAATGTTTTTCATGTACATATACTATCATCTATCGTAGTATAAGTCAACACATTTCCAATTTAATTTTTGAAATGTTTTTAGTGTACATTTTTGCACCATACATTTCAACGAAAAAGAAACGAACTTTGAAACCAGTCCACTTAACACACAGGATGCCAAGGCAGAGGCCGCCACTACTCTGGCTCCTGACGCAACCAACGGAGATAAAATAAAAGCCCTCCGCACCGCCCAGCACATGAGTATGGCTGAACTGGCACGTCGGGCTTCTATGTCAGACCGTGCGATCCGCTATATTGAATCTAACCAGCGTGAACCAAGCGTAGATGCAATCCAGAAGATTGCCGCAGCTCTTGGAGTCACCACCGATTATTTTATGGATGAGGCCACTTTCCAGCAAGAACTCAACGATGACCTCTTCTATGCGGATGTACGAAAAAAGTATGGCTCCCGTGGTGTTGCACAGGCAAAGAAAATAAAAGAACAGACCACAGCCCTGTTTGCAGGCGGTGAACTGTCCGAAGAAGATCAAGCGGCATTTATCAAAGAAATGGAAGCACTTTTCCTCGATGCAAAAGCTGATGCGAAGAAATTTACTCCAAAAAAATATCTGCGGTAAAGAGTCACATTTACTCCGGAGGAAAGGAGTCTACTTTGAACACACGCATAATTGATACCGCCGATGCTGTGGTTCGCCGCTATAAGACCCGGAATCCAGAAGAGATCATCTCACAACGGGCTATCAAACTGAAAGACATGGGGTTCAAACTCAACTCATCACCGATGGTCTGCAAGGACATCTCAGAATTATAAAGTGCCACAACACTTCTGGACGATTCACACGCTTTGGAGGATTTTCTTCAGCGAAAATCTCCAGTTCTGTGCGTTCATTGACACGAAGATCCAATTTCCAGTCCTTACGTGTGAACTTCCGAAAATAAATCCCCTAAAGGCAGGCGCACACTCCAAATAACTGGTTAAATCTTCCCCTCCTGCCTTTCAATGGGATCACTCAGTCCTATTTTTCCTCGTCCTCTGGTACATTTTCTGAGGTAATAAATGCCAGAATTTCGTCATAAGAACGGCTGCTGTTTTCCATAGCTTTTAACAGTTCATCAACTGCTTCTTCTCATCCTTGCCATGCTCTTTTTCACCTTCGTTTTCTTACTGGTTCTGCAAAATATTTCCGATCTCTTTCGCCTGATACCGCACATTTCCTTCATTTAAACCAAAGGCATCCAGTATGTTTTTCTGTGTTGCGGTGACAGCATGATCCAGACGATAAACGCCGTCAAGCTGACGTATCATTACTATCTTTTCCAGTTCTTTTAATGCAGCCGGAACTGTCAGATAGTTCGGTTTTTCCGGCATATTTTCACTTTTTTCTTTCAGCGCTGTATAGATCCTACTCCGCAAGATCAGAGCAATAAACTGGATAAATACCTTTGATGACAATGCTTCATCACTATATACGCGCATGCTTTTATTTCCAAGATAAGATTTGTCACTGCGGAACAGTTTTTCTGATGCATCTCTGCTTTTATATAACTCAATTGCTTCCCGTGCCGTCATATTTTCTGATGAAACAATGGCAAAATATCCTGCCAGAGACAGTTCCTTTTCTACTGCTGAAGTGTTCTCTTCTGCAAGCTTCAACGTCTTCCCATCCTTCTCAAAATTCAGATAAAAATACTTCATGAGCTCCGGTCCAAATGCTGCACATTCTTTCCCAACACATCCGTCCAGATATTTTTTCAGCCGGCGTATCTTCTGCTTGATCTCCTGTTTTTCACCATATGCTTTTCCATCACTGTAGTAAATATGGATATTTCTTTTTTTCGTATCACCTTCGTATAACAGGCGCCTGACAGTTGTTCCGTACAGATCATAACGATCAATATACTTTCCTCGGCTGTTCTCAAAACTGCCCTGATTTTCTATCACAATCTCACGGATAAAGTCCTTCATCCCCTTTACCATGATCAAAAAACTGTAACCGTTGTTTTCCATGTATTCCAGATTTCCTTTACTGAAATACCCCCTGTCCAGAATAAATCCAATGTTCCTGTAGCCATATCCATGCGCCTTGTCAATCATACAGGTCAGCTGGGAAATATCATTAAGACTTCCCGGATATAATTCATAAAAAAGAGGCTCACGGTTCGCACAATCACATGCAACCGAGTAATTAAAAACAGGCAGACCTGCATCTTTTTTTGCGTTTCCATACTCTAAAAGATCTATGTCCCCTGCCTGGCAGTTTTTATTTGTAGAATCATAGGACAGATAAATCTTCTGTCTTTTATTCTTCAATTTATTCCAACTATTTAGAAAACCAACCGACTGTTCCGGCTTTAATTTTCGAAAAAAATCGGATACTTTTGAATCTGTATATATCTTCATATCTGGTGTGAAAAGAGCGTGTTCATATGCATAATCCGGATAATACTGCCCGGCATTATTCTCTTCAATAATGCTGTAGCAGGCCAGATCCAGCAAAAATCCGGTGTCCTTTTCATCCATATATTCACCTAAAATTTCTCTTAACTTGCTGTCCCTTATGAGTTTTTGAAGCACAACATATGAACCAATATTTAAATATGGACTCCTCTCTGAACGATCTATTTCTTCTGGAATATCTGCATCAGGAAAGTACTTTAAAAAGTTTTCATTCGGAGTCATTCTGTTCGGATTTTCCGGGTCCACACGGCCAATAGAAGCTCGTTTTGGATACGTATATTGTTTGACAGGGTCATAAATTCTGTCATACTCAAACTCTATATAAGTGTGTCCGCCACGTTTTTTTCTCACCAGTTTTCCCGGCACAACCGGAATATCAACTTTATATTTCAGGAACATGGAACTCCCTCCATTTTAAATAAATTCTCTCATAATTATAGGGTATAAATACCCTATAATTATTTTATCATAAAATCCGGTCGTTTGCAAGCCAAATCGCCCGCAAATGCCGGATTTTCAATATTTTTTTATTCTCCATCAACCCTAAAATTTGTTTAGGGGAGATTTTATCGGAGGTTCACAATTATGCACTTTTCTTTTCCAAAGCTATTTTTTCTACTTCTTTCAGAGTAAGCTCTGTGTACATTGCAATATCTTCATAACTAAGCTTTCCATCTTCTATCATTAAACGAGCCATACGAATCGCTTTCATTTTTTCCGCTTCTCTTGCCGCTTCATTTCTCATATCTTCCATAGCTTTACACATAATTGCCACCCCTTTCTCATCTTCTTTAGAATAATGTACACGATCAGCCAACACTTCATAGTACATATCTTTAGCATTGGTACATGTAAAATCATGCATAAGTTTTCCTAATGCTGTTTCATCTTTTATCTGAGAGTTTACATATATAATATGCGATTGGTCATTGAACATTTTTCCTGTTTCTCTGACAATACGATCCACATGATATATTGGAAGATTCTCTCCTAGCACATCATTTTCTGTAATAAAAACCACATACGTTTCATTTAAGTTTTGATATTGTTCACCTGGTTCTGTCACATTTGCATCAATTAAGCTACTATTATATCTAGCTCTCTTTACACCTGCACCTTTATCATCTCTTTGAATTTCAATATTATACACCTGATTTTGTCGATCCACCGCAAGAATATCCAGACGAACAGAACGCCCTTGTAAATTTTTTATTACATATTGACTACTTACACTTGTAACTTTAAGATCATCTCGTTTTAATATAATCTGCAATAAAAATTCCACGCAGTCCTTATCTTCAAATACTTTGCTCATAAAATCATCATCTAAAAGACGAAAGCCACGTAATCTTTGAAGGTCTTCTTCATGCTTTTGCTCAAAATCAAATCTTTCTTCCTCATTCATTGATAACACCTTCTTTTCTCAGCTTATCTACATCTTCCTTATTATCATCTTAACATCAACTAACCTCCATTTCAAGGATACTATTCAATATTCTTCTGGTACTTTGGAAGTTCACAATTAAGCACCGTTGCAAAGCTTGGGAAATTTCCTACTTTTTTCATAGCTAAAATTAGGAAAGTTACTCTTCAATGCTATATTTTTTTCCCTATCAATAATATTATAATCTACTTAATAAAAGGAACATTAAAGTCAATAATCGCAAAACAAGAAAGGAGCTTCTCTATGAAAAAATTGAATGAAAATTCAAGCTGTAACATTCGTACCAATAATTTGTGTTGTAAAGTATCCATTTGTTTCAACAAAAAAGAATGGAAAATTAAGTTCCATATCACTGGCAGATATCCCACATTTATGTTCAAAATGATACGGTCATTTTGTCGAACAGTTACCAACAAAATAACTAAGCTGTTACACGGTTAGACTAATACGTGAGAATCACCATAAGTTCTCCATAGTTTTATTAATGATAAGATATGCGCTGATTAGTCCATAAATCACAGGGTCAATCAGCGCATATTCTCTAGTTAAAAATATTATGCAGAACAAACTTTTCATTATATTATTGCTACTATTCTTAATATAGAAATAACTTCTTTCAAATGGTACTTTATATAACTCTGTGTTATAATTCATAAGTAAAGTATCCTGTTCAGAGCAATCAGAAAAGAGCTGCTCTGAACAAAACCAGAACTGCTCTGAATGTGATTCTTCAAAATTGTTCCAAGCCGCAGACGGATAGGAAGGTATATGGGGAAAGTATTCTTTTCATCTGGTGATATTCAGCAAAAACAGTTGCGAGTCAAGAATCCTAGTATCACAGTTGAGAACTTTTGCCCCAACATCATCACATGTGAGTTAAGCTTATTGAGGATAAATTTATGAGACGAGAATTTGTTGAATTCAATGAACTCTTTCCTGATAAGTGTTCCCATCAGAAAGATTTCATTAATAGTATAACTCTTAAATTACGAAAAAAAATTGTTGATTTGCAACTCAAACATTGTCCTGCTGGATCTGAAAATTGGCATAAATTGCAGCAGCGATATTCACTTTTATCAACGAGCAATGTTGACACATCCGTTCGAAGTTATTTTATAGAAAAATCAATAAAACATAGTGGTGGAAAATTGTATATATGTCCTCATTCTATAATTTGTTATCCATATAAAGTATCTATTGGCTATAATTGCTTTATTAATAGAAATGTTTACATTACAGCTCGTAGTGAAATTACTATCGGATCTAATGTTTT
Source organism: uncultured Blautia sp. (assembly GCA_934394545.1). Taxonomy (GTDB): domain Bacteria; phylum Bacillota; class Clostridia; order Lachnospirales; family Lachnospiraceae; genus Blautia_A. Next base: position 78,393 of record CAKRRG010000005.1, on the reverse strand, counting down.
AATTGGTCCAGGAGTTATTATTAATAGTGGAATGCATCATTATAAAAACCCCAATGTTTTGATTCGTGATCAAGGACATCATATCAAACCGATAACCATCGGAAACGACGTCTGGCTCGGTGCTAATGCAATGATAATGCCAGGAGTTATCATAGGTGACGGTTGCGTAATAGGTGCCGGAGCAATAGTCACAAAATCACTTCCTCCATATTCAGTTGCAATTGGCGTCCCTGCCAAAATAATCAAAAGAAGAAAATGATTCATTTTTTAGGAATTTTCCTAATCTTTATCATTTTTATTCTATTACATACTGAGTATAATAATAATCAAGAACTTAGAAAAATGTAATTTAAGTTAGAAGGTGATTACAATGAAGGTTACGAAAAAATCCAAATCATATAAAGCACTCAGAGATTATGTAAAAAATGAATTAGATTTAAGTGCCACTACATTAGAGCAAGACCTTTCAAATGAACTCGGAATGTCTGTCAAATCTATTCAAAGTGTAGGACGTGATAAACGTAATTTTAAATGGAGTGAGGCCAAAACTGCCGCTTTATTTTTTATCAAAAAATGTAAAGGTAAAAATGCTGATGTAGTTGTTCTAAGATCTTTAGTATATAATTTCTTGATGACTTATGGTACTATTGATCAAGATGCTGAAATTACCGAAGCTTATATAACCTCTTTATTAGATCAGGAGATTGGACAATTACATCCTGTCTCTTCCCAAACTCCTTCTAATGATTATCGCTTTTCTAATCTTCCACAGCTTCGGCATAATGAGCAAATTATACGTCAACAATTATACGATTTTGCACAAAAAGGTATTTCCAATCACAAAATAATATTCTTTAGCGGTTTCCCCGGTACCGGTAAATCATTTATTGCGAATAAGATTGCCAGAGAGTATTATAATAATTCTTCAAATAATTATAAAGTTGCAATTTGGAATGATTGTAGAAATGGAAATATTTCATTCAATGATTTTATTGTTACCATTCTTTCTTCTTTTAAGCAGGAAAATACTGGTAATCTTTCCATGAATGAAAAAATAGTTATCGCTACTCAGTTACTCTTATCAACCAAAACGCTTATTGTTGTTGATGGTTTTGAATGCCTTTGTAGTAACACTGAAAAAGAAGAAGTGCTTTCTTTTTTAGCAGAAAAGGCGTCTGAAGACACTCTTGTTATAATTACATGTAGTGAAAAACTCAGTGTATTCAGAAAAGTCATTAATAACCACGCAAAATTTAAAGAAATTGTCGTTGAAAACTTCACCCCTAATGCCTGGAAACTTATTGCTCAAAATTTGAGCGAGGCTCGTTCAGATATTGCAGAAGCACATCAAATAATTCCAGAATTAGATGATTATGTATACACCTTATGCAAAGGTAATCCCTATTTAATGATACATACATTATCTGCAATATCCGTTAAAATTTGTACAGGTATATCTTTTGCAAAAATTCGTGATGAATATGAATTGCCTGATATCGATAATCAATCATATAATTTTATTTTAGAGAAATCTATTTCAATGCTCTCTGATAATAACATGTGCTTATTGATTGCACTTTCACTTTTTGTTGTTCCTGTAACTTTACAAGAACTAAGTAAGGTATCTGGGCTTTCAGGTATTGATCAAACAGGAAACCTTATTGATGGTTCTCCTTTAGCGGTATCTATTTTACAATGTCATAATTTGTATTTAGTGGATCAACGCTATTCACAAAATACTGTAAAATGCTCTCTGTATTTTATGGTGCGAGCTATTATGCAGGTTAAATCCCCTAAGCATGATGCTCTCCGTAGAGAGATTGTTGAACGATGGATAGCTTATTATATTGATTTCTCAAAACAAATTGGATTTTGTTTTGACAATTTTAAACGATTAGAAATTCTTGATAGTGATTCTAATGCGCGAGAAATTGAAAATATTAAGACTGTCCTTTCCTATTGTGAAAAGCAAAAACTTTGGAAAGAATTTTATATTATTTCAGAAAATACTAAATATTTCTTCTATACAAGAGGAATTAGTGGCTATGGGGATAATAGTATTCATTTTCATCGATCTCTTGCGGCGCAATATTTATGCGATTATCAAGCTGAATATGATTCTCTCGTTTATCACTGCAACGTTTCTTGTAAATCCCATTTTTGGAAAAATATTGATAAATGTTTTGATAGACTTGATTACCTTGAAAGAAAGTACACCAACATTGCTTACGGTAGTCGTTTAAAATATCAATACACCAAGGGATTATATTATTATTCAAAAGGTATTTATAAGAATGCTTTAGAAATCTTTACTGTTTATGAAAAACAACTTGAAGTAATACTCAAGAAAATTGAAATAAATGAAGACACTCGTCTTATAGTTCATGATTATGTTGCTAGTCTCAGATGGCATAGTGAATGCTTGTTAAGAGAAGCAAATGAATCTGATTCTATGAATCATGATATCATAATTAATGAAATCAATCACTTATTGTCTACAGCTGTTTCTTATGCAGAAAAAACTAATTTTCAAAGAGCAATTACTCATAGTCTTCTTATTCAGGCAAACGCTTATCTTACTTTAAAAAAAGATTATAAAAAGGGCAAACAGATTATGAACGATTTAGAAAAGTATTCTTCAATTATTGAAAATGATGCTCGCTATACAGCAGAGTATAACGAACTCCAAAAACAATTATCATCGAGGTAATTACCATGAAAAATAATACAATAAACGATTTAACACAATTAGAAATACTACATTCTTTAGAAATTACAGAAAATTTAATAAAAAACGCCTTAATAAAAGAAAATATTCACCCACCAAACGTGGAAATAATCGCAATGCCAGATTTAGGGTTAGCAAACAATTATATACGTATGAAAGGTGGTTTCTTTACAGGAATGTATGCAAGCTGGAAATCTGAGATTCCATTTATTCCAGTTGATTCTACAATAAATTCTTGTGGAGTATCGGTTTTTTTACTTAATACTGATATCTCTTTTTCAGAATTTAAATCAAGAGTACTTTCTGCAAAATCCAAATTAAAGAATAGCTCATACAATTGGAATTATGAACGCGGAAACCACTTTATATCAATTTGTCAATTAAACAATGGTCTATATTGCGTAATTATGCATAGTTCAGCGGATGAATACAAAAGAAGTATTCCAAATAAATCATTATATCCAGAAGAATCTGTATGGTATTATAACAATCTTCATATAGTGGAATCAGATGATGGAAATAGATTTTTGAGATATTTAACAGGAAAAGAAGCTGAATATTTTTCAGAAATTGCTGTTAGTCTAAAAGATGTTAATCATTTTCGTATGAAATATATGGCAGATTTATTATTCCATGATATCCTCGATAAAGAATTGCTCTATGTTCCTCACTATGGAATGCCAACTACAAATTCAATTGCCATAGGTTGTTCTTGGTCAAAAAAATACGCTGTATTACTTACAGCTCCAGGACGAGATATTTATATTGTAAAACCAATACAGACAAATGATGATGCACAATGGTTAATGCCCCACGGATTAGGAACTATTATTGATCTGCCTTTCATTTCTTTTAAGAAAAAACAACTTATTATTAATAAGCAATTAATATCATCCGATACCGATATTGCCAATCTTTCTGGAAGGAAAATACGATTTACTGATAGTAATTTTGAAGATTATCAACATAATTTAAATCAGATTTTAAAGAAATGTAATGCAACTATTGAGTTGACAGCACACCCATTATTTAGTATTAATAAAGATGGATTTAAAAATTTTAATATTAAAAAGGAGGATTTCCAATGAAACAAACAAAAACCATACTTAACAATTCAAATGATAAAATTTTTGTAGAAGTATATATTCCTGAAATAATAAAAACTACTATCATTTTCTGTCATGGTATAACAGGTTGTAGAAAAGGTCGAGTGCCAGAAGATTCATATTTTCAAATTCTTGCTGAAAAATTATGTGCTTTAGGAAATAAAGTAGTACTGTTTGATTTTTCTGGACATGGCGATAGCGAAGGTAATGACTATGACGTTTGTTTATCTAAGAGCACAGACGAATTAGAACGTGTTTTTTCTCAAGAAGTTGTTGATTCTAAGAATGTATATTTCTTAGCATTCTCTTACGGTGCAGCTGTATTGGATAATTTTCTTTCACAAAATCCAAACATAATCCCTTCAAAGATAGTTCTTTTTAGTCCATGTATTTTTCCTTTAGAAAGTTGCTTTTTAAACCCAGAATCAGTGTTTGGAAAAGATATATATAAAGCATATGCAGATGGCTCTTTGCTTAGCAATGGTTATACTATAGTTGGTGCTAAGAATTTTCGTTTTGGGTATAAAATGATAGAGGAATGTAAAAAATACAAAGTTTCTGAATTACAAAAGTATACAGATAGGATCATTGTTATGACAGGTACATGTGACGTTATTCTTGATACAAAATATAATGAACAATTCTGCAAAAAATATAGAATCCCAATTAAATATTATAATGCTTCTCATTCATTATATGAAGAAATAGACAATGTATCTCAAGACGTAATAGATTTTTTTAAATCTTAATAAATGCCCCGATGCAAGCATTGAGGAATCTACCCATTTAGGATTGAATATTTCCATTCTAAACTCTATATTGCCCGGCAGTTGAGAAACCAATTTATTATTAGTCAAGCGGATATTCGCAATCCACTTCGCTACTTGCTCATAACCGAATGCTGCTCCGCAGCTTATCAGGGGTGGTTTGCACCACTCCTGATACAAGCAAGTCCCAACCCACTGCTTATTGCTTTGCGAAATTGAAGCAGTGGACTTGCTTGATTCGATTAAAATATTTCAGAAAATTGCATTTTCTTTATTGTCGGCAACATAGTTTCTTAAAACAAGAATTAATATTTAGTAGCTATACTTACTTCATTAATCATGCTACAAAAATTTCTACAAGGTAAGCTACGATTTTAAGAAAGGAACAAATTATGTCTACAAATATAACTATTATACGTCATGCACCTACAAAATATAATAAAAAAGGAATTTTTATGGGAAGTCTTGATATTCCACCAGAGCCAATCGATAAAAATCTTGTTTTAGAAGTGCGTAAACAACTAGATGGTACTATTTTTAACGCTGTATACTCATCCCCATACAAAAGAGCCCATGAAACAGCATATGCTATTAATAATAATAAATATGATATTATCATTGATGAACGTTTAAGAGAACGAAATCTAGGTGATTGGGAGGGCAACACAAAGGAATCTATACAAGCCAAATATCCCGCGGCATTTTCTCACGGAATTATGGATGTTTATTATTGTCCGCCACATGGTGAATCCTACAAACACATGATAGAACGTATTTCAAATTTTTTAAGCGAGATTTATGAAGAAAATTCCAACATATTGATAGTAACACATAATGGTGTGTTTAGGGTTATGAAATCATTAATAACTGGAGATAGACTAAGTAATGTTTTTTCACAATTTGAATCCTACCTAACTCCAAAATCATTTACTATTAGTAAAGAAATAATTGAAAAAATACGATTAAATCCTTTCTATACCGTGGACATCTAATTTTTTATAAGGGGGTGTCAAGTTTTTTGTGTAAGTTTTGAAAAAATATTTTGGGGAGGAAGTCCTCCCCATTCTTATATCACAAGGCTTTTAAAAATTAATTCATTAAAACATAAGTTCCTCTAACCGTCGCCGTTAAGATTATACCGGTTCGAAGAAGGTGTCCGGATGTCCTGGATCAAAGATCTCGTTGCATGTCATGACGGTTACCAGATCTTCTGTCTCTGATAAGTTGATGATGTTATGGGTCCATCCCGGTATCATATAGATGGCTTCTATTTTCTCTCCGGAAACTTCAAATTCTACGGTTTCTCCTGTGTTAATGTTACGTTCCTGGATAAGTCCATGGCCGTGTACCACGATGAACTGTTCCCATTTGCTGTTGTGCCAGTGCTGTCCTTTCGTGATCCCCGGTTTGCTGATGTTGATGCTGACCTGTCCGCAGTCTACGGTATGGACCAGCTCTGTAAAAGAGCCGCGAACGTCGCAGTTCATTTTCATGGCGTATTTAAATTTGTCTGTTGGTAAATATGTTAAGTAAAGGCTGAAAAGCTTCTTTGCAAAGGAGCCGTCCGGGCACTTTGGCATCATTAAGGAAACCGGCTGGGCTTTGAATTTTTCTAATAAGTCTACGATCTCACCTAATGTGGCTTTGTGTGTGACTGGTACACAGCAGTAACGGCCGTTCTCAGCCAATACCGTCTCTACGCCATGGAATTCACAGTGCTGCTCTTTTCCTTCCAGAAGGTCAAACATGCCCTCTACAAGGTCATCAATATAAAGGACTTCCAGCTCTGTGCTTCTGTCGTTTACTGTAAACTCTTCATCATTTGCAACCGCCCAGCAGAAGGTTGAGATCGCGGAATTGTATTTCGGACGGCTGTGTCCCATTAGGTTTACAAATCGGTACACATATACAGGAGCGCCTGTTTCTTCTCCATATGTGAAGAACAACTCTTCCCCTGCCTTTTTGCTCCGTCCGTATTCGCTGTTTCCGAAGCGTCCTGCCAATGTTGCCTGGACGGAAGAAGAAAGCATGATTCCCGCTTTGTTATTGTGTTTCTTTAATGTATCAAGAAGCTGGGACGCAAAGCCAAAATTCCCTTTCATGAAATCTTCCGGTTTTTCCGGACGGTTGACCCCTGCAAGATTAAATACGAAATCTGCTTTTTCACAATATGCGTCTAATTCCTCGTCTGTATTGTTCAGGTCATATTCGTAGATCTCATTGATCTCAATGTTTCGGGTTCTGTTTTTTCCATCCCGGATATTCTTTAAATTATTTACAAGTGCGGTGCCTACCATTCCTTTCGCACCGGTAACCAGTATGTTCATAATCTCACTACCCCTATCGTATTTACTGTTCTTTTCTCCAGACCATCTTGTTGACTACATTTACATATCCCTGGATGATGCGGACAACCTTCATGGACACGGTTTCATCCACATAATCCGGGCACGGTTTGCCAAGCACTCCCTTCTGCTTCATCTCGATTGCCATATCGGTAGCGTTCAGAAGCTCTTTGGTTGTGATGCCGGCCAGGATAAAATCTCCCGCTTCCAAGGCTTCCGGTCTTTCTGTGGATGTACGGATACAGACAGCCGCAATGGGATGACCAATGGAAAGATAGAAGGAGCTCTCCTCCGGCAGGGTACCGGAATCCGATACGATCGCCAGTGCATTCATCTGGAGCTTGTTATAATCATTGAAGCCAAGCGGCTCATTCACCCTGACTCTTGGATCAAGCTGGAACCCGCTCTTCTCTAATCTGTTCTTACTTCTCGGATGGCAGGAATAAAGGATCGGCATATCATACTTCTCTGCAAGTGCATTGATCGCAGTGAAAAGGCTTAAGAAGTTCTTCTCGGAATCAATGTTCTCCTCACGGTGTGCGGAAAGCAGAATATATTTATCCTTCTCAAGTCCAAGTCTTTCCAGCACATCACTCTTCTGGATCTTCTCAAGGTTCATGCGGAGGACCTCTGCCATAGGGGAACCTGTCTGATAGGTCCTCTCCTTAGGAAGCCCTGTATCTGCAAGATATTTACGGGCAAACTCAGAATAGCAGAGGTTTACATCGGAGATCACATCCACGATACGTCTGTTGGTCTCCTCCGGAAGGCATTCATCCTTACATCTGTTTCCGGCCTCCATATGGAAAAGAGGGATATGTAATCTCTTTGCTGAGATGGCAGATAAGCAGGAATTGGTATCTCCCAATACCAGATAGCCATCCGGCTGCAGCTCGCTCAACAATTCATAGCTTCTTCCAAGGATATTCCCACAGGTCACGCCAAGGTTCTCTCCCACAACCGGTACCAGGATATCCGGACCAAATTCCCCAAAGGTATTGGTCAGCTCGAAATCCTCCCAGAAAACTGTGGAAAGGTTCCTGTCCCAGTTCTGGTTGTAATATACAACACAACAATCAAAATATTCCCTGCATCTTTTGATCACCGCAGCAAGACGGATGATCTCGGGACGGGTCCCGCAGCCGATCATCACCTTGGTACGGCCGTCATTTTTCCAGTTAAAATTATGTTCTATCATCATATTCTCTCCCATCAGAACAGCTACGCCCTGGCAGCCCGTTCCACTATTTCTCCTGCCTCAATCTTCTCACAACGCGAGATCCGGTTCTCACCCTTCACAATACACCGGACACACAGATGTACTCCGTCTCCCAGAATAACATCGTGATCCATTACGGCTCCCAGGTTTATGATACACCCTTTTCCCACTCTGCTTCCAGTGTTAATTACGGCTCCCGGCAAAACCACACAGCCTTTGGAGACCTGTGCTTTTGGGGATACATAAGCCGTCGGATGGATAAGCGTGGCAAGTGTTCCTCCTGCGCCTTCAATCTGATCCATCCACTTTAGACGGAATTCATTATTCCCAAAGGCAGGGATAAATTCGGTGTTCTCATTTATATAAAGGGAAAAAGAATCAAGTGGATGCTCTTTATCGGAATCGTCCAGAACCGTTATGGCATAACCAAGCTGTTCTGCAATATCATACACAGTCCTTCCATAGCCTCCGGAGCCAAGGATCACCAGCCGCTTCTTCATGAAATCACTCTTTCTGTTTATTCTTCTGCCAATCTTTCCTGGATATAGGAAAGCTCCAGCATCTTAGCCTTGATCTCTTCTTTATTTAGAAGCTTTGTATTATTGGAATTAAACTCAGTCAGTTTATTTCTTTCAACATCACCATCTTTGAAATACTTGTCATAATTCAGGCCACGGTTATCTGCAGGTACTCTGTAGAAGCCACCAAGATCAACTGCCTTGGCACATTCCTCATTGGTAAGGAGTGTCTCATACATCTTCTCACCATGACGGATACCGATCACTTTGATATCCTCTTTCTTTCCACCGAACATCTCACAAACTGCCTCTGCCTGAAGACCGATAGAGCAGGCCGGTGCCTTCATGATCAGAAGATCACCATTCTCACCATGCTCAAACGCATACAGGACAAGGTCAACCGCTTCTTCAAGGGACATGATGAAACGGGTCATGTTCGGCTCCGTAACGGTGATCGGGTTGCCAGCTTTGATCTGGTCGATCCAAAGAGGGATCACAGAACCACGGGAACACATAACATTTCCATAACGTGTACAGCAGATCTTAGTCTTACCGGAATATCTGGACTTGGCAATGGCAACAGACTCTTCCAGAGATTTGGACTTGCCCATAGCATTGATCGGATATGCTGCCTTATCTGTGGAAAGACAGATAACTGCCTCAACCCCTTCTTCGATTGCTGCTGTTAAAACATTATCCGTACCAACAATATTTGTTTTCACCGCTTCCATCGGGAAGAACTCACAGGACGGAACCTGCTTTAGAGCTGCCGCATGGAATATGTAATCCACACCGTGCATTGCATTCTTGCAAGACTGCAGATCACGGACATCACCGATGTAGAATTTAATTTTATCCGCAACCTCAGGCATACGAACCTGGAAATCGTGACGCATATCATCCTGCTTCTTCTCATCACGAGAGAATACACGGATTTCTCCAATATCTGTCTGAAGGAAACGGTTTAAAACCACATTTCCAAAAGAACCTGTACCACCGGTGATCATAAGTGTTTTTCCTTTAAATAATGACATTTTATTTTTCCTCCGTTTTTAAATTTAAGTTATCTTTTCTATACATTGATATAATTCGATATCTAAAATCATTCAAATACATTCTTATTCTCCTAACAATCTTATTGAATATGGATATATTTGAAATTTGAACATAAGAATTTGTAGTATCAAATCCTTCTATCTGAATTTTTCTATCTAAAACTCCTTCCAATCGTATTCTTTCAGGTTCAACAATTTTTCCTCTAATAACGAAAGTGCCTCGATTATATTTTATAGGTTGATATTTATCATCTTTAATAGCATAAAATTCATTACACGAAGCAAAAGTTCGATAGTTAGAAAAAAGTTCGAATTCCCAAGGTGATTTTACATCTTCCATCAAATTTTTTAGTGCATTTTTATTCCATATAGAACACTGCAAAGTAATTCTATAATAGGTATAGTTAGCACATCTTTTATAATAATTAAAAATACACTCCTCAGTTTTTTTACTTGATGTACTTGCCAATGCTATTGATGAAACCAGTCTGTTCTCAACCATGTAATTTTGCAACAATTTTAATAAAGATTCATCTACCTCAGATTCCACAATAAAATCGTCACATAAAACAATTAAATATTCTTCAGGTATACAACTTAACGAATGCTGAATTCTTTTTCCAAAGCAAGATGATTTCTCATTATGTCCATCTAGAACAACAACCCTATTATTTTTAAAATTTACATCACATTTTTCATCAAAAGAAACATATATTTTCCCAATACTGGTTGAACTCAAAAGTTGTTCTACACAAAACTTAACTATATTGATATTGCGCTTACAACTAATAATAAAATAACTATATGTATTTGTGCTCATATTTATCCCTTCTCATATATTTCTTTTTGCATTCTATATGCTGCATTTTCAATTGTATAATCACCCATTAGACGCTGATTGTAATTTCGTACCAAATCACGATTTAATCCCAACGCTTTCTGTATTGCATCTCGTATTGCGCCTGAATCCATAATTGGAACTATATAGCCGTTATTATCCTCAGAAATAAACTCCTTACCAGCATTACATTGTTCTGTAGTAACAATAGGTATTTTGCTCATCAGTGCCTCGATAATAACAAGTCCCCATACATCTGTGTATGTTGGCAAAACAAATACATCTGAACTTGACATCAGTTTTAAAATATCTCCTTTTTCTAAAAATGGTATTATTTTTATATTTTCACCAATCTCAAGGTTAAGCTTTTTCAACTCATCTTTTGTACCACCAACCATAATAAATTCATAATCCATCTTCTGAGAACACTCAATAAACTCTTTTACACCCTTTGTTATCAAAAACTTGCCAACAAACAGAATTCTTTTCTTATCTCTCCTTATGCCATAAGCCGACAACAATTCTGCATAGTTTTTCTCACTTTTTTCTATATCATCTCTCCTCAAAGTACTAAAAATATGTCGACAAATATGAACTCTCGACGCATTTGCTTTTATTATTTCATCAGTACGTTTGTTTGTACTAAATACAACTGACGCTCCTCCAATTAAAATTGATTTAACTATTTTCTTTATCTTATTCTCTTTTTCAGATTTCGGAATAATGCCATCAATAGAAATCATATAGTTTTTTCTCTTTAAGATACAAGCAAGTATCATTTTGATTTTCTCTTTACCTGTGTAACCATCAAATATCAGATAATCTGCATTACATAACTCTTTAAACGCTTGCCTTGTAGACAATCCTTTCAAACATATTAGTTCAACGTTCTCTGGTCTTTTTTTCACGTATAGAGGATTAACTCCTTTTTCGATTTCTTCGTAATAACACAAGGTTACTTTATCAAAATACTGTGCTAATTCATCTAGTAAATCTACTCTAAACGGAGCAATATTGCTAGTTATATAATAAAGTCTTCTTTTCTTTTTCTCCATATTTTTCACCTCATTATTTTCTCTTTTTCAAGAATTGTATGATTTCATTTCTAATATTTGTATCTACTAATATTATAGTAATTATTGATAAGAATAAATATACTGCTGCACCAATACTAATCTCAATAACAACTTTTATTAATAAATTTATATTCATTTTCACAACTATAAATTGTATGATAAGATACATAATTGCACCGTTAATGCAAAAAACACCTATATTTCTAAGTTGCTTTGCAATATCCATTTCCTTCCATACTGGTTTAGTTTGAATAAATGCAATTATTAATTCTGCAACCACAGTTGCTAAAATAGCACCAAGCACTCCCATTACTTTAATTAATAAAAAATTCATTATCAAATTAAACGTAATACCAATCACAATTGCTTTTGAATATACTTTTTCCATAGATTTTGGTATTAAATATTGATAACGAACGGTTCCATTCCAAGCAGCTAGCACAATATATGGTGTTAGCCACGGAATGCAAATTGCACAATATTGATATTCCGCTCCCAAATATAACGCAACAAAGTCTTTTGCAATTGCCGCAATACCAAAAGCCATTGCAACACAAACACCATTTATCAAAACAAAAGAATAATATGTCAATTTCTTTGCTTCGGAACTTTTATTCTGTCCAACTAATACTGTTATCCTCGGATACATAATTGTATTTATTGACGTTATAAAACATTGTGGAATGTCAGTAATCATCCTACTCGTATAATAAAATGCTACTGCACTGTAACTAACCATCATTCCAAGCATTACTCGATCCATGTTATGGAAAATACTCTCAGCTGCAATTGGAATAAAAAGAATTAATAACTCTTTATATGTACTTTTTAACCAACTTACGTCGGGCTTAACAAAAACTATGTCTTTAGCGCAAGAAATAAATAATACTAATTGACTACATAAAACACTTAAACACTTAATAACAGTATAGATGATAATATCCTCTGAAGATTTTACTAGTAAAAAAATCATTGCAGTCGTAATACAATTAACAACAATATTTCTCAGTGCAATATTCTTAAAACGTTCTAAACCTTGATAAAACCATGAAACATCAAATAATGCTGAAATTAATATTAATAATTGTAAAGTAGCAACAGTCCTATTGCTATTACAAATAAATAAAATATACCCCAAATATAAGACAATGCTTATTAATGAATTAAAGATTTGAATGAGTAGAAGCTTAGAAAAAATCTCAGTCTCTTTTTTTTCTGCTCTAGCCAAAGATACTTTTCGATTTCCAAGAATAGTCATCCCCATCATTGATAGCATTAAAAAATAAGAAGCAATCGTATTCGCATAGTTATAAACACCTAACTCATTAGCCCCTAACACACGAGTAAGATACGGTGTTGTTATCAGCGGAATAACTAACACAATCATTCTATTTGCCAAATTGAAGATATAGTTTAAGGATAAACTAGGATCTGTTTTCTTTTTATTACGCATTTTTAACCACCTTTCTTCTATAGCCAGAGTATAACATGCCCAATAATAACCAAAAAATGAAACACTTGCCTCCTGGCCCTAAAGGTGCCCATGCCTCAAATAAACCATTGAAAGTATATGTACAGAAAATTATTCTTAAAACTATTTTTTTTCCATTCGTTAAATCTCGATTTTTAAATTTAGAGCAACAACTATCTAAAACAGGCAAGAGTGATAAAATAGCTACTAGTAGACCGAAAAATACTCCATAATTTCCAATAGCATTAACAAATAAATTATCAACATAGAACGAACTCCCCAAGCCGGTAAATTCACGTCCTGATAATTGTTTTGGAAAACTCCTTAACAATGAATATCTATTTGACGTTACTTTATCTAGATTTAATGAGGAAAAATCAACTGAACTTGTAGAGTTAAATAAAACATTGTTTACTATCAAATCGAATGCATTTTCATTTAAAGAAAAAAAGATAATAACAATTGTAAGAATCCCCACAGTTGTGTATTTATACTTTTTGTTAACATTTGAAGACAATAATAATATAACTGGTATAAGTAATACTGATAAAATTGTAGCTCGAGATCTTAACAGAACAATTTCTATTAAAAAGAATCCCATGACTGCAAGCTTCAAGAATTTCCATTTCTTGTTTTTCAGCAAATAACCCATAAAAACCCCCGCTGAAAGCAAAATTTGACCAGCTGAATTTTTAGATCTATACACATAATCAATTGTTTGTAATGAATAACCTGCAAGATATTCAATATAGATATCTATTGCTAGTATTAATGAAGCTATACAATATACATTGCACATCTTCGAAAACAACCAATCATCATAGAGCAATTCACCATTCTGATTGCCTATAAAAAAAATAAATAATGCCATTCCAATGGTTATAGTAAAAGCAAAAAAATAATTATCTCCAGTTGTTGAACTTAGCAATATACAGCCAAACAATATTGAAAAAAATAACACATAATAATATTTAGTCAAAGTAACACTCAATCTTTTGTTAGAACAAATAGTACTAGCTGCTGCAATCCCCCAAAAAGGAAACATCAGTAACTGTGTGTCTATTCCTAATCTTTCGCGTAATAACGGTGCTTGCGTCAGAACCGTAATAAACACTGCAAAATAAACAAACATATTTTTTTGTTTCATATTTCACCACTTTAACCATCCTGCTACAAATTTGCTTCAGCAAATAGCTTACCACTCTATTAATTATCTATAAAATCCTGTAACTTATCATAGAAATTATTATTTGACTTAGTTGCAACACTAATAAGACGGTTACAATTCCTTTCCAATTCTTCAAAATCTATATTTTTATACCATTCAAATAAATGATCAGCTAAATCTTTATCATCAAAATCAATTACATAACCAATTCCATATGTCTTTACTAACTCTTCCATATATGTCTCTTTTGATACTAAGATAGGCATATGCATATATGCGGCATGAAATAGTCTAATTGAAGTTAAAGATTTTACGGCAATACTGTCATTTCCAAAAACATTGTTTATAATATCGCATTCATTTAAATACTTACCAGTCTCATTAACAGGAAAAGAACCACTACATATAACATTATTAAAACCATTACTTTTTGCATACTCTTCAATTATTTCAGAGTTTGAACCATGATAATGTATTTCGTATCTAGAATCATTTTTTAAAGAGTTTAGAAGTTTATAATTCTCCTCAAAGAATCTAACATTTCCAACAAATCCAATTCTTAGAGAGGTACCAGACAAATCACACCTAGGTTCGCAACTTTGCAACAACTTATCATTATAACTATATAAATCAATATAATTATATTTTGGAAGAAAGGTCCTAAATCCCCCTGACGAAATAGTTGTAAAATAGCTATTTTCTATAGTTTTTTTAAATATATAGTATATAATTGGATTTTTTTCTCCATTATAATCACGACAATTCAAACAATATTTATGCTTACATCTCTTTGCCAAAAACATACCAAACATTAAAATTGCCACATCATTCCACACGATAATCTTGTCATAATTTTCTTTCTTAATCACCCCTTTAGCATAGGAAATAAATTTGCTATACTTGAGCACTTTATGTATTTTCGACCATTTATGATCAATTATATTTATAAAACGGTAAATATTCTTAGCACCAATATCTTCATCTTCGTTATATTTATCCATATATATGATATCGTATTCTATTCCATGTTCCTCAAAGTACTTGGTATAGATTGAAATTAAAGACATATGCTTAACATTTACGGCACTTAAAATACATATTTTTTTCATACTACCCTTCTACTCCTATAACATTATTAAGTATTCTTAAATATTTTGCTGTACGCATTTCCTTTGATACGTATTGTTTCACATATTCTCTATGTTATTTTTTTCAAATACCTCTATATACTTCCTTAAGCAAACTTTTTTAGAGAATTTTTCTTCAACTACTTTTCTTGCATTAATTCCTTTACTTTCTAATAATGCTTTATTGGCTTTCATTTTATTTATTGTTTCCACCAATTCTTCTACATTTTCTGGATCAACACATACTCCAGCATCATATTTTTTAATAATATTACATAACTCACTATTAGAATCAAATACTGCTAACACAGGTGTCTGTGTTGACATGATAGAAACTGTTTTACTAGGAAATGCACCTTTTCCTAACCCCTTTTTACACGAAACAACACACAAATCACCTAAACTATAAACTTCTGAAACTTTATTAGGTTCTTGAAGTGGATAAATTTTTATATTGTTTAAGTTCTCTTTTTTAATGCGTTTTAATAAAGTATCTTCCTCGGAACCATTTCCAAAAATGATCATTTCAATTTCCTTATCATTTTTTAATCTTATTGCAGCCTCTATCAATATTTCAATTCCTTGCATTTTACCTAAATTTCCTGCATATACAACCTTAAACGTATCCTCTTTTAAATTAAATTTTTTATATAAACTGTTTTTTTCTTTATTAATATGTTTTATACTATTTGTATCAACCCAATTTGGAATTACTTCTATTTTGTTTTCTGGAACACCTTTTTTAATTATATTTTGTTTAATATCTTCACTTATAACAATTATTGTATCTGCAGTTTCATATGTATAATTCTCTAATTTTCGGCCTATTTTCCATATAATTGATTCCTTTGAAGCTAACCCAGCACTGACTAATGAATCAGGAAAAACATCTTGCAAATTATATATATATGCCACTTTTTCTTTGTATATTTTGCTTAATTTTTTTTTCACCATACCACATAAAACACCTTGGGTAGGTGGTGTACTTGCAGCGTATATAACGTCTACATCCTTTACTTTAGAAGCCTTAATATACTGAATACAATTAACCAAAATGTATCTAAATGCTCGTATAATCAAGTTCTTTTTTTCCGGAAACATATCAAACCTATGTACTTTTATATGTCCATCATGTAATTCTTCATATTTTATCTTTTTAAATCTTCTCCTTATTTCATCACTAATTCCCCTTGTAGGAGTCGGCGCATATATTTCAATATCATTTCCCATTTTAACAAGTGCTTCCTCCAAATCATCAGATAAATGTGAACTAGAAATCCGTTCTGGATAATAATAAGGAGATAACTTAAGTATTTTCATTTTGATACCTCTCTTTTAATCAACATTAACTTACATAACTAATTCATCTTTCAGAATCTTATCTTGTAATAACAATCTGAAACTAATTTTGAACCTCAGAAAAAAATCTGATGTTCACTATTAACGTAATATAATTTCTTATTAACTTAATGAGAAGTGGCTAATAACCAACTCTTCTCCCTGTTTTGAAACTACTGACAAATTATTCTGAATTAGCTCAATCGCTTTTGATAAATTTTCATAATTTTTCGCCACAAGGTTTACTCTTAGTAAAATTCTAGAATAATCTCCTCTATTTTCAACTCTTTCATTTTCTCTATATGTTACGATACTTGATTTTACTTCTTGCAGTTCCTCAAGAATATCCAATCCCTTTATTTTAGCAATCTCTCCAGGCTTTAATAATATTGCTAAATTTGCAGATGGTTTAATAAAATTTTCCGAATCAATTTTCTCAGTATCATATTCCGAAATATCTTCATTTAAACAAAGTTTAATCATCATTTTTCCCAAATCTATCTGTTTCTGTTCTTCAACAAGCTGATAATGCTGTTCTCCTGTCAAACGATACGCCATTTCATATGGATAAAACTTGTTACCTCTATTTAACATTTGAATAAGAACAAGTCCGTTTTTTATGCCTATATCCGAAATAAGCTTTCTAAATTTGATGTCTAACTTAGTCAATTCAGTTCCACAATATTTTGTAGGAAAAACTTCTGCAATTGGCAACGGTACACTTACATCATCTATTTTATATGTATATCTGTCAGCTGTAGCTGTTAAATGTATATTTCCATTAACCATAGTATAAAAAAGTTCTGTTCCACAATCCGAATCTATGAACTGCTCAATCACTATGCTATTAGATTTTGAAGACTCTTTTGCTTTTTTCTCTGCCCTAACTAACTCTTCCGCATTATAACATATGCTTATTCCCCTACTTCCGTAACTATCCGCTGGTTTAACTATATATGGATATTCCTCACATTCTATAGCTTTATCCATAGTAAATTGTTTTACCACTTCTATGCCATGTCCTATACATTCTTTTTTAAATTTATCTTTATCTGTTACTAATTCTAACTGATGTTCATTTGCATAGAAAGGTAATGACATTTTTTCGCACAGCTTTCTTGCAATATGAATATTAAAATCCTCAAAGCCGTTAAAAACACCATCGATTTTATTTATCTTACATATTTCAACTAAACGCTCAATCTCATTTGTGCTTACATCATAACTTTTATCAGATAACTTTTTGGCTGGTGAATTTGGATCCATGTCAACCACTATAGTATATAGCCCCATGTCTTTTGCCTTTTTCACAATATCTATCATTTGAGGAAAGCCGCCCAAGAAAAGTATTTTTTTTCTGTTTTCTATATTCTTTACTTCTTTCATCACATTATTTCCTCTTCTGCTGCTCTTGAACATTAACATAAATATTATCTTTTTTTATCACTGTAATAATCGTTTTAATCAAAATTTTGACATCTAACCCAAAAGAAATATGTTCTCCATAATAACAGTCAATATTAAATTTCTCTTCTTCACCAATTGCATTTCTATAATAAGCCTGAGCATATCCTGTTATTCCCGGACGAATTTTCAATCTTTTTTTTGCTAAGTCACTTAACGTCTCATATGATTCCGTTGCTAAAATTGGTCTTGGTCCTATTAAACTCATGTCTCCTAATAGCACATTAAACATTTGTGGTAACTCATCAATACTTGTTTTTCGCATGAATCTTCCTACCTTGGTTACTCTATTATCTTCTGAGCTATTAAATGTAGATCCATCTTCATTTCTTACATCTGGTGCATTGACATACATAGATCTAAGTTTATACATTTTAAATACTTTTCCATCTTTACCTCGACGTTTTGCATTATAAAATATTGGACCTGGATCATTAATATAAATAATTGGTGCCATAATTATAATCACTATACAAACAAACGGACTTGCAACTAAAGCTATACACAAATCAATGATTCTTTTAAAATACTTTTTATACATCTAAATTCATCCTCATCGCCTATATACTATTTATACTATTCAATTTCAACATGCACTTTTTCTATAGCTTTTTCGCATATTGAAACTGCCTCCTCTGGTGTATCTGCTTGTGCAATTACACATGCAACTCGATCACTACTGCTAGTTATATCTTCCACAAAATCTCCAATTTCCTTTGTAAATATAATTTCTTTGACCCCAGAAACCTTCTTTGCATCATTAACACCTGTGATATTAACTATTCTTCCCTCTGGAACTTTAAGAAATCGAATAGCACTTGCCTTGTCAATTTTCTTTTGTATGTCTGGTTTTTCTCCACAAGCTATTTGAATCATAGCTTTAGTCATGTCAATTCCAGTTGATAAAGGCACTAAATGGGTAGTAATATTATCTCCTCCCATTCTGACTCCAATTTCAACCATTTTAGGTCCAACATCTGTTATGATAATTTCCGCATGTGCAGGACCGTTCACAAGTCCTACAGCCTTACATGCTTTTGCTGCAAGAGTTCTTATTTCTTCTTGAATTTTTCTTGAAAGCTTACTTGGCTGCGAATGCCCCATCTCAACAAAATGCGGTGCCCCTGTTGTTAATTTGTCCGTAATCTGAAGTACATATGGTTCTCCATCAAGTGCAATAACTTCAACACTTACCTCTGGTCCTACCATATATTCCTCAAGAATAATATTTCCTTCACGACTTTCTTTAGTACTATACGAAATAGCATCATACAATTCTTCTTTATTATGTACTAAAACAACTCCACGACTTCCTGAATTATCCGTTGGCTTTACAATCAATGGGTAGTTTATTTCATCTACAACACTATCTATATTCTCTCCCGCCTTAAGAATATAATACCAAGGATGTGCAACTTCGTATTTTTCAAAGGCTTCGATCATTTCACCTTTATCTGTTGCTCTTACCGCAGTATCATAATCTATTCCTACTAAATTCAACTTTTCACATGCATATGCTAAAGAGCGCATTGGCATATCAGTTGCTAGTGTAACAATACCATCTGCTCCAAAGTCTTTCGCAGCTTTATAAACTCCCTCTTTGTCAATCGTGCTTACATTGTAATATTTATCTGCATATTTGATTCCTATTGCTTTGGGATCAAAGTCTACTACGGCAGTTTCAAATCCCATTTCTTTAGCTTTTAAAATTCCTGGTACCTGTAAACTAGATGCACCTATAATTAAAATCTTTTTCATCAATTCTATACTTCCTTTAAATTCCTTCGCTAGTGCTGAAACAATTATCTCATATGTATTTTTTTACCACATCCCTAAAGTTCTCAATCACATACTCTACATCTTCATCACTCAGCATTGTATGAAGTGGCAATGTGATCAAATTCTCATAATATGCATATGCATTCGGGAAGTCTTTGATATCCCATCCCATTGCTTTATATGCAGTCATCATAGGAAGTGGTTTATAATGAACGTTTGTATTTACTCCACGTTCCGCAAGCTTGATAATGATCTCTCTTCTTTCCGCATCTGAAATTGGAGTGCCGTCTTTCTTAAAGATTCTTGTAAGATACAGATGGTTAGAGCTCTGGAAATTTTCTCCGCTATGAATTAAATGTTTCACACCAAGCTCGTCACACATAGCATCATATTTTCCAATGATTTCTTTTCTTCTTTCCAGCATTCCCGGATAACGGTCAAGCTGTCGAAGCCCAATGGCAGCCATGATATCCGTCATATTACATTTGTACCATGGACCAACAATGTCATACTCCCATGCTCCAAGCTGTGTTTTCGCAAGGGCATCCTTGCTCTGGCCGTGAAGACTATATAACTGATACTGTTTGTAGATTTCTTCATTATCAATGCCTGGAATATCACGCCAGGTAGCGGCGCCACCTTCTGCAGTAGTGAAGTTTTTTACAGCATGGAATGAGAAATCTGTGAAGTCAGCCCACTCGCCTGCCATCTTTCCATTTCTGCTTGCTCCTAATGCATGTGCACAGTCAGCGAAAACAAGTACTCTGCCTTTTGCCTGCTGGATTCTTGCGCCAAGGCTGTTGCCTTCTTTGGCTTTAAACAGTTCTTTTCTGCTTTCTACTGCTGCATACAATTTATCGTAATCGCAAATAATACCGCCAAGGTCAACTGCCACAACCGCTTTGGTTTTTTCGGTAATTGCCTCTGCAACCTTTTCATAATCCATTTCGCAGTTATCCTTCTGGCTATCTACGAAGATCACTTTCGCTCCGCAATGAATCGCAGCTGATGCTGTAGCTGTGTATGTATAAGCAGGGACAATTACTTCGTCTCCCTCTCCAATACCACAAATCCTGAAGTTCAACTCTTCTGCGGCAGTGGCGGAATTCAGGCAAACCACCTTAGATGTATGACAATACTCGGCCAGTCTGCGTTCCAGCTCTTTTGTTCTTGGTCCGGTGGTGATCCATCCAGAGCGAAGAGCTTCTGCAACTTCCTTTATTTCTAATTCGGAAATATCAGGTGGACTAAACGGTATTTTCCTTGCTATTATTTCTGTTTTCATTTCTTCACTAGCCATTTTCTTACTCCCTTATATGAAAAATAAAATCGTTTTATATGTTTTTTACCTTTTACACCTGATGATATGTAGTTACTACTTCCGCCACTCTGTCTTTGATATCATCTTTGTTCTTATAGGCTGCTTCCAGAAGTCCATCCAGTTCTTTCAGGAATTCTTCAATATCGAATGGGATCGGGCAGCCGATATGGATCAGATCGTTTTTCGTTTTCTTTAAGCCTTCCTCAGCCATCAGCTTCTCTTCGTATAACTTTTCTCCTGGTCTGAGGCCTGTAAACTCTATCTTCATATCCACATCCGGTGTGTATCCGGATAAGCGGATCAGGTTTCGTGCCAATGTTACAATCTTCACCGGCTCGCCCATATCAAGGACGAAGATCTCTCCACCCTTTGCATAGGTTCCTGCCAGAAGTACCAGGCTCACTGCCTCCGGAATGGTCATAAAATAGCGGATGATATCCGGATGGGTGACCGTTACCGGACCGCCTGCTTCAATCTGTTTCTTGAACAGTGGGATAACGGAGCCATTACTTCCAAGTACGTTTCCGAAACGGACTGCAACGAATTCCGTCTGTGTATGTTTCAGGGCGTCGATGATTTCCGGTGCCGTAATGACCTCTTTCATTCCGTGGGTAAACAGCTGCGGGATCTCGTATGCTTTTCCTTCTTTGATCTTTGCATCAAAGGCCTGGATGATCATTTCGCAAAGACGTTTGGAAGCTCCCATAATGTTAGTTGGGTTAACTGCCTTATCTGTACTGATCAGGACAAATTTCTTACAGCCATGAGACATAGCGGCATAAGCAGTCTTATAGGTTCCCATTGCATTATTTTTGATTGCTTCACAAGGGCTGTCCTCCATCAGCGGCACATGCTTGTGCGCTGCCGCATGGTATACGATCTCCGGTCTGTATTTTTCAAATACCTGGAAGATTTTCCGGCTGTCACGTACAGAACCGATAATAGTGTCTAGCTTCATTTCCGGATATTTCTTCTTCAGCTCTAACTGGATGTCATAAGCATTGTTTTCATAAACATCAAAAAGGATAAGGTGTTTCGGCTGGTGGGATGCGATCTGTCTGGCCAGCTCAGAGCCAATGGATCCCACACCTGTGATCAGGACTACCTTGCCCTTGATGTACTGGAACACCTCGGTCATATCCGGCTTGATA
Organism: uncultured Blautia sp.; assembly: GCA_934394545.1. Lineage (GTDB taxonomy): Bacteria > Bacillota > Clostridia > Lachnospirales > Lachnospiraceae > Blautia_A. The sequence goes on along the minus strand of CAKRRG010000005.1, from coordinate 55,922 downwards.
GGGTCCCTGCCGAGCAGATCCTCGATCTGCACCGTCTTCATCTTGCTGACTGCCACTTCTCCTGTATATAACTGATACATTCCAGGCAGGTTCATAAGCTCACAGTGGGTTTCACTGCATACCTGGATAATGTCTCTTTTGTCCTCCGGCTTGGCACTTGGAAGGGCAACGTAGATCTTCTCGATCTCAAATTTATCAACTGCCTCCATAATGCTGTCCCTGCCGCCGAACACCGGCACATCATCAATATATCTTCCCCATTTGTTCGGATTATCATCGATAAAGCAGGCCACCTTCTCATTGGTCTCTTTGGCATGCTTAATATCCCGGAAGATCATCTGACCGGCTGCACCTGCTCCAATGAGCATTACGTTCTTCTCCTTCTGGTTTCTGTCTGCACGGGTTCTCAGAAGGAGGACGAAGCGATAAGAGAAGCGAATCCCCAGGGTCAGAAGGAACTGACAGGCAATGCCGCATACATAATAGGAAACCGGCATTCTCTGGACGAATCCTGACATCACCACGATATACACAACACTGCTGATAACTGTTGACAGGAGCACACGAAGAAGCTCTGCATAGCTTGCGAATCTCCAGATACTTTTGTACAGGCGCATGAACCAGAACAGCACCACACAGAATGCCGCATAGATCCAGATGCTCTTGCAGTATGCCTGAAGGTAATTGCGGTCTATCATACTGAACCGGAAATCGAATCGGATCAGTAAGGCAGCAAAGTATGACAGTACCACAGCCACGAAGTCATAAATCATCAGTAACAAAGTAACTACCTTCCAGTGCTCCATTTTTTTCATCTTGTTAAAATTACTACTCATATTCTCCCCTTTACCATCTCGGTATGTTTTGTTATTTATCGTAAAAAAGTCATTTCTGAATTGTAAGATAATGTCCTTTTTGTTTTCTCATTTTTGTACAATTCATCCCCAATATCGCAAAAAAAGCCCGTGCACGTTTTTATGACGTACTGCAGGCTGCTAAATCCAAATACATATTCTTAATCTGTACATTTTCCCCTCCCAAGTAATACCAACCTTCTCTGATCCGTCCTCTCATTGTGTCTAAGGTTTTCTTTTGTTTATATTTATAACTTATCTAAATTTATCTATTCCCGCCAACGCCATCCAGCGTCAGCGGTTCCATAAATTTCATTTTTCGACAGAATTCTCCATTCCAATCTTCTTATAAAAATACCACCCAGTTTTGTTAGTGTCAAGCCCTGTGCCCCTTCTTTCTGGGCTTTTCAGACAAATTTGGTTACTTTACCCACTTTCTTTTCTTTTTCTTTCGCATTTTATACTACTTTTTCATATAGTGTTTTAGGAATAAATACATAAGGATCACCACGGCACCCAGATAACCGATCACGCCAAGCACAGGGATTCCATACATCTTCGGACGCATATCTGTGGTACAGATAATACTGGAGCTGATCAGCAGTGCCATGACCCAGAGGCCCAGTACAATATTCCGGATCAGCCTTCGCATCAGCCAGGCCAGATCATCTGAGGCGTGAAGATCCAGATTGATTTTTGTCTGTCCCTTCATACAGCCCTGGAGAAAGTCTGCTGCCAGAGAAGGGATATCTACCGCACGAAGCATGGAACGGTATAGCTTTTTCCCCGTTCCCTTCATCTGTTTTTTCCAGTTTCCATCCTCCAGAAGATTGCTTTTCAGACGGGCTGCAGCGATCTGTACCATGTTGATTTCCGGGCTGATTTTTGCCAGGACTCCCTCCATATGCGTCAGTCCCCTGGCGAGCATGGTAAGGCCATGAGGCATGACAATCTTGTTCTCTTTCATAACATCCATCAGATCTGTCAGGATTTCCACAATGTCGATTTCCCCGAAATCCGTTGTCCCGTATTTCGCCATAAGATCCCGGATATCTGTGTAAAGCCGGCTCATGTCCGGTTTGCCCTTAAATTCTCCCAGTGCCAGAACCGCATCCTGGATTTTGCCAATGTCATTTAACGCCACACCTTCAATTGCCTGTCCGATCAGTTCCCGGTCCCGGTCATTAAGACGCCCCATCATTCCCATATCGATCCACACGATCTTTCCGCCCTGGATCAGTACATTTCCCGGATGAGGGTCTGCGTGGAAAAAGCCGTCATCCATCACCTGTTTTATAAAGTTGTCTACGAATTTGCTCCCTATTTCATTTAAATCGTATCCACCTGCAAGCAAGGTTTCTTTCTCATCAATAGGGATGCCGTCAATGTATTCCATAGTCAGTACATTGGCTGTGGTGTATTCACGATATAGGATCGGGGTTTTTACAAATGCAACGTTTTTATTTTTGCGGGAAAATTCTTCCATATTGGCGGCTTCCGTAAGGAAATTCATCTCCTCCTGGGTAACACGCCACAGCTCTTCCAATACAAGGTTCAGATCCACTGCTTCCTTAATGCTTACCGGCGGGAGAAGCTTGACTGCCTTTTTCATAAGGCCGATGTCACGGGCCATGATTTCATAAATTCCCTTTCGCTGGACCTTCACCACTACTTCTTCGCCGGTTTTCAGAATGGCGCGATGTACCTGTGCGATGGAGGCAGAGCCAAGAGGCTTCTTCTGGATAAGCTGAAATTCCTCCTGCCAGGGACAGCCGAAGGCATCCTTAAGAACCTCCTCCACTTCTTCAAAGGGCATAGGCTCCACATCGGAACAAAGCTTCATCAGCTCGTCGCAATAGCGTTTGGGCAAAATGTCTGAACGCATGGACATGATCTGCCCCAGCTTAATAAAGGTCGGACCAAGATCCGTAAGGATCAGCCGTAATTTTTCCGGAGATACGCCTCTGGTTATGGCATGCTTATGAAGGACTGCCGTAATCTCCTTCAACCGTTCCTTATAGCTGCCCGCTCTCTCTGCTCTCTCTTTTCCATCTGTCTCGCCCATGTCTGTTCACCTTACCACAAAGGCAGGAGTCGGTTCCTGCTTCCCCTCGTCCTGCCTTCTATGATTCCTTTACATATTATAATGATACCAGGGTCAAAAGGTCAAAAAGTCTTTTGCCCCCTCATTTACTCCTCAGGATCGTCCTCGTATTCTTCCTTGGCTTCCTGTGCTTCCTCTGCTTCTGCAGCTTCTTCTGCTTCTGCAGTTTCTTCTGCTTTCTCTTCTTTCGCAGCTTCTTCTACCTCTGCGTCCACATCCTTCGCCTGCATTTTCGTGATCTGTTCCTTCAATGCGGCAAGCTGATCCGGTGTCATTTTACCAAGAACATCCTTCAGCTCGTCAGGATTAGAGGGCTTCAGCGTTACATTTACATTCTTCTTCACGCTCTCTTTAATATTGTGCTTCAGTTCCTGATTCAGAACCTTCCCCTGCTCTACCGTGAGCTCACCCTTCTTTACCAGTTCATCCAGAACTTCTTTGGATTTCTCTGCGGTCACTGCTGCAGTACCGATTCCTGCAAGTAATAATTTCTTAATGCCTTCTCCAATCTCCATAGTGTGTGCTCCTTTCTTCATAGGACTCCCAGAAATGCAAGTCCCTTGGGTACGAAAATGATAAGTCCTGCCAGTGCTGCCATGATCGCTGCGATCAGAACGGCGCCCGCCGCGGTGTCCTTGGCGATCTTCGCTAGTGGCTTATACTCCTGTGTAACAAGATCTACCACTGCTTCTACTGCGGTATTCACCAGCTCCAGTGCCATTACCAGTCCGAACAGCCCCAGGCAGATGCACCATTCCACAGGGGAAAGCTTCAGAAGAAATCCTGCTATCACTACCAGGACTGCCACTACACAATGAATCTTCATATTCCGCTCCTTACGGATACAGGTAAAGATTCCCTCGAATGCATAACCGAAGCTCTTCGTAATTGGCGGTTTCTTTGGTGCTGTCATTTCCTACACTTCCTGTCTGTTTGGTATCAAAGGGGGCAAAAAACCTTTTGACCCCAATATCTTGAAAGTAGTATAGCATATTTTGTAAAAAATTACTATAACAGTTTACTGAAATCAATCACCAAATCCTCATAAATTCCGACTTCTACCGAATCCTGCAATGTAATTTCCATGGACCTTCTGGAAGAGCATATATATCATCTATTGTATAAACTTTTTCTTCGGGTGATGGCATCTGATCACTCCTTTTCGATGATTTCTGTTACTTCCAAGTATATCGAAAGAACTTCTTAAAATCAACTAAGTTTATAGCTTTCTATCTTTTTGTCGTTCCTTCAGTTTCTCCATAACCGTAGGATACCGCTTATAATCCGTATGGGGCAAAGCCTGTGCCGCAGTCATTAACTCCAGGAAATCTTCCACTTCGGCGAACTGAATATAAACCATTTCTTCCAGGATCTGGTCAATGTCTGTGAGAAGGCTTCGGTTTAAAAGAAGCTTCTGGGCCCCTTCCAGTGAGGAATTTCCGGCGTTGATAATGTGATCGCGGTCCATATCGGGATACATGCCGATGGTAATAGCAGACTCTTTGGATACGTGTTTGCCAAAGGCTCCTGCCACGTAGAAGCGGTCTGCCTGGGACAATTCAAGACCGGATTCCCGAAGCATGATTTCTACCATGGTATGGGCAGCCGCTTTGGTGCGGATAAATTCGTCAATGTCCTTCTGGTAAAAATACAGCCCGGGGGCATATTCCACACAGAGCTGGTTGTCTCTCTCCTGGATAAGAGGGCTTTTTTCCGGGGAAAGCTTGCCGCGGATGTCGATCCAGCCTTCCAGGAAAAGCTCTGCGATCAGGTCGATGATGCCGGAGCCGCAGATTCCCCTGGGTTCTTCGCCTGATGAGCTATCCTCATGATCACCGATCACATGCACGTAAATATTTCCATCTCTTATCTTCACCTGATCAACAGCGCCAACGTCCGCCCGCATTCCGGTGCGCACCACTCCGCCCTCCAGTGCCGGTCCTGCTGCCCCTGCGCCGCAAAGAAGGAATTCTTTATTTCCGATCACCAATTCGCCGTTGGTTCCAATGTCAAAGAAAACGCTGATTTCGTCTTTCTTGTATAATTCGGTGTCGATCATGCCACTGATAATATCGCCGCCAAGATAGTTTGACTTGGCAGGATAACAATAAACGTAGCCCTTCAGCGGAATGTCCAGATCCCGTGCCGGCAAAAAGCCGAGACAATCGGCGTGAACTGCGTGAGGGGTATAAAACACACAGAAGGCATCCATTCCCAGAAGAAAATGAATCATGGTAGTGTTGCCAGCAACTACCATAGAAAGGCATTTTTCTGCCTGCTCTCCCAGCTTATCCATGCACTCTGCAATGGATTCCACCGTGGCCCGCCGCACTTCTTCCAGCTTCTCTTTATCATCCTTGCAGTAAAAAATCCTGGACAGAATGTCTGTCCCCCATTTGATCTGCCGATTAAAGCAGCTTGCTTCTTTTAAAACCTCTCCACTATTGCAATCCAGAAGTCTCGCCACAACAGTAGTACTTCCCAAATCTACTGCCAGCCCGTAATGCCGGGCAGTGGTGTCCCCCTCTTCTATCTCCACCAGTTCCCAGTTTTCCCCATTCCAGACAAGGGAAACAGTTATTTTCCACTTTGCATTGTCCAGCAAGGGGTATAACTGCCGTAAAATGTGGACAGGTATGTGAATCCTCTCCTCCACACCTACTTCCGCCAATCCGTCCAGGATACGCTGCTGGTCTGAGCGGGAATCCTCTTCTGTTGGAAGAGAGAGTTCCAGATATATTTTTTGGCTGAGACCGTTCATATGATCACGCCCTTTCGTTAATTTATTATAGTCGGTATTCACTTGTTGCAGTATAACACAAACATTTTGACAATCCTACTTTTTTTTGTTACATTTTTAATAGATCTTTTTCATGATGATACCAGGGTCAAAAGGTCAAAAAAACGATGCAAGCTCGCTTGCAAGAGGATTTTTGACCTTTTGACCCAACATCATTTCATTTAAGGAGGGAAAAATGGAGAGAAAATCATTTAAACGATCACTTACACTTTTAGCTTTTTCCATGCTGCTTACTATGCTTCTCGGAATATCTTTTCCTGTGAAGACACAGGCGGCAGCTCCGGGAACATGGGTGCGTGTCTGCCACAATGGGTATGGCGATCCGGTGGAAATTGGCGGATATTCCTATTACTATAACCATGAGCAAGGAAGTTCTCTTTTCCAGGTGTGCCGTCAGGATCGCCAGACAGGGGCGACCCAGGTGATCCTCAATTTTAAGCCGCAATATATAAGTGTTGCCACCTTTATCTATACCAATGGCAAATACCTGATCTACCAGGATGACATAGGCTATGTCTACCGCAAAAATGCAGATGGCACCGGTAAAGCGCGCAAAATCTTGGATCTCCACCTATACAAGACCAAGAACAGTTTTACCACCATGATCCCCTATGGAAACAAAATCTTCTACAGCACCAGCAGCGGTTACACAACACATTACAAAATTTACAGTGTAAACATCACCGGTAAGGCCAATAAGAAGACGCTCTCCAAATCCTACAATCTGGAATTCCCATCAACTCAGGTTCAGGACCGTTACTTTTACGTGTCTAATAATAAAAATCAGGCTGCTGTCTTAGATGCCAAGACTGGCAAGATCCGAAAATTGAACAGCAGTGGAACTGCTTCCACAGTTACCCGCATCGGAAATTACTGGTATTACGCCGTATCCAACAGTCCCTATGCTTCTGGCACGAAGATAACCTTCTATAAGAAAAAAGCCTCCGGTTCCGGCTCGGCCAAGAAACTTGCCGCCGTTTCCAAAAAAGGCTATACATTAGACAGTATTCAGGAAATCACCCCCACCGGCGCCTATTACACTAATAAAACCTACTATTTCCTCAATTTCAAAACCAAAAGCTTCAAAAAGACCACCCGTACCTTCTGGTACTATGTGGGCAAAAACGCTGCATACTTGTAACTATAATATAACTTCCCACACCAAATGATTTTTTATCATTGGTGTGGGAAGTCTTAAACAATTATTTTGATTGATATTTCACAACCAGTTGTCTATGTACCATAGTACAACTAAACTAACTTCAATGCAATTTTTTTTATTTTCGCTTCAGTATTCTTTATATTATCCGACCACTGATTTTCTTTTATAAAATAGTCTTTTATTTGAAGATAACTGCTGTCATTTAAAAGATTTGTCGCCTTAACCGCAGCATACGACTTATCAAATAAACAGTTCTCCATTATCATTTGCAAACGGTTTCTATATTTGTTCTTGTATCCTTCTTCTTTTAAATCCTCTTCTATTTCTTCCAAACGCACTTTCAATGCTTCCCACTCAGTCATCCGAGGAACCATTACTCGTTCTATATCGTTAAGTCCTATTACCTCTATTGTATTTTTACCAATTCCTTGTGTATCGATTCCTTTTAATCTATAACGATTTACACTTGTCACCCCTAAATATTCTTTTGGTTCGTCTACACATGGATTTACAATTCTTTCTTCACGCTTATTTTTCTTTCTATTACATCTCAAACAAGCAGGAAAAAGGTTCTCCCATTCTACAACTTCATCTGGATTCTCCGATTTCGGAAGAAAATGGTCTATTGTAACATCTTTAGATTCTATTCCTAATTTACATTCACAATAGGAACATTTTCCATGACTCATCTCTAGCATAGCCTTTTTCAAAGGCTCCTTGATTTTAGATGAATTCCATACATCCCTATCTTTATCTTCAGCATATAATTTTTTTAATTCTTCACAGACATCATTCGTAAGCTCTTCTGGTTTTTCACCTCTACTAAGCTTTATCATATGCTCTAATCATCTCCATATCCAATTCTAAAACTTTACTTTCACTGCTATCCGGTTTTACCATTTCTTTCAATTTTTTATAAAATACTTTCGCATCATCATAATTTTCATGATCCATTGCCAATGAAAATTTTTCCAAATAATCATTAAAAATAGCTGTCTTAGGCTCTACTCCCATTTTATATTCCTGAATAGCTTCTATACTCCATCCCTTATAATTTCCCTTTTCTTCCGCAAATGTCATTGTTTTTATATCAAAAACTTCTGCTGCATCTAATGACTGAATTATAAATGGAGAATGTGTTGAAATAATAAACTGACAATTTGGAAATGTTCTTTTCAAATCAGCTACTATTTCTTTTTGCCATTTCGGATGTAAATGCAGATCTAACTCGTCAATTAAAATCACAGCTTCTTCTTCTAAAGGGTTTAAAGAATTCGGATTTGCTATAGATAATCTTTTTGCAATATCCGCAATAACAGATAATACAGCTTTATATCCTCCGCTTAATTGATCAATTTGTAAATCTATTCCCTCTGCGTTCGTCATTACCATTCTTGATGGTGCTAGTTCAATTCGCAGATTAGAATACCCTTTTATCATCCGTTCTAATGCTGTTCGGACACAATTAAGTTTCGGATTTTTGTAATCTGAACTTTCACGCAATCCTCGAAGTTCAATATCTTCTTCAGTCTTAAACCAATCATAAAAATCTCTAAAATAATTCACATTGTCAAAACAATTTCTTAATGCATCTATTACATTAAAATTTTTAATATGACCGCGCTGTGGTACTTCTCTTATAATTCTATCAGTTCCATAATAAAGCACCAGAGGTAATGCTTTTGTTTCAACACACTGCGCATATTTTACCTTTAATTCCTTAAGGTCTTTAACATTTTCCAGCTTTTTCTCACTAATATTTTCAAATGGTTTCTGCGATGAAAATCTACGCTTATTGGTCCAGATATACCGTTCGTTATCCAGGCTTATTCCTAATGTAACCCCTGTACTATTTGCTCCATTTCTAATATCGTTATTCGTTAAATCACATTTTTTCATTGCCTCTGCATTGATTGATCTTAACACAGGTACAAATGCCTTAGTAATGCTCTCTAATATAGTAGTCTTTCCGCTCCCATTGTCTCCGATTAAAGCAACAAAGTTTTTATTTTCGAATATAATATCTTGCTTTTGAATATTTCTAAAATTCGTCAATTCCAGGAAATCAATTTTCATTGCATCACCTTCTCTATATAATATAAATTGATTATATCTTACAAGCTCCTTCTCCGCAAGGTTTACTATAGGTTTCATTACAGGTTCCCAGTTAAATCTTAATCAACAACTTTACTTTGGAATAAAAAAACTCCCCACCAATAATTCAGTGGGGAGTTTCTCTATTTCGGTAATCTTTATTTCGCCACAAAGTTCACAATCTTATTCGGTACATAAATTTCTTTCACAAGAGTCTTTCCTTCCAGGAAGGAGGCAACCCTCTCGTCCTTCTTGGCAATTTCCAGAGCTTCTTCTTTCGCACAGCCGTTAGGAATTACGATCGTTCCACGAACCTTACCGTTAACCTGTACACCGATTTCTACAGAAGCCTCTACGGTCTTGCTCTCTTCGTACTCCGGCCACTGGGAAAGGGACAGTAAGCCCTCGCCGCCCAGAGATTCCCAGATTTCCTCGCAAAGATGAGGAGCGAATGGGCAAAGAAGCTTGATAAAGATGATAAGGTCGTCCTTGCTGATCTTACCAACTGCATAGATATCATTGATAAGAGTCATCAGGCAGGCAATTGCAGTGTTAAACTTCATTGCCTCAATATCAGAAGATACCTTCTTAATTGCCTTATGGATTTTAACTTCCATATCCTTAGCTGCCGGCTCATCGGTCATAATATCCGTAAGTCCTGCAACTCTCTCAAGGAATCGCTTACATCCTCTTACAGAGCTGTCATTCCACGGTGCGGCAGCGCCGTAGTCACCCATAAACATGACATAAGTACGAAGTGCGTCAGCGCCATACTCTTCTACAATATCCAGCGGGTCTACTACGTTACCCTTGGATTTACTCATCTTGTCACCATCTGAACCAAGGATCATACCCTGTGCAGAACGCTTCGCATATGGCTCAGCAGTATTCACGATTCCCATATCATACAGGAAATGATGCCAGAATCTGGAGTAGATCATATGTCTGGTTACGTGCTCCATACCACCGTTATACCAGTCAACCGGCATCCAGTAGTCAATCTTCTTACGGTCTGCAAGCGCCTCATTATTATGTGGATCCACATAACGAAGGAAGTACCAGGAGGAACCAGCCCACTGCGGCATGGTATCGGTCTCTCTCTTGGCATCGCCGCCACATTTCGGACACTTGCAATTTACGAAGGAGTCAATCTTGGCAAGTGGAGACTGTCCGTCCTCACCTGGCTGGAAATCGTCAATCTTCGGCAGACGAAGCGGCAGCTCCTCATATGGAACAGCTACATCGCCACACTTCGGACAATGAACGATCGGGATTGGCTCTCCCCAGTATCTCTGACGGTTAAATGCCCAGTCCTTCATCTTGTACTGAACACCGGCCTTCCCAATGCCCTTCTTCTCAAGTTCTTCAAGCATACGCTTGATGGAATCCTTCTTATTCGTATATCCATTCAGGAAATCAGAGTTGATCATTTCGCCGTCGCCTGTGTAAGCTTCCTTCTCAATGTCGCCACCCTTAATAACCTGGATAATATCAATGCCAAACTTCTTAGCGAAGTCATAGTCTCTCTGGTCATGTGCCGGTACTGCCATAATTGCGCCTGTACCATACCCCATCATTACATAATCTGCAATAAAGATCGGAATCTTCTTACCGTTTACAGGATTTACACCCTGAAGACCCTGAATGCATACGCCTGTTTTCTCTTTCACAAGCTGTGTTCTCTCGAACTCCGTCTTCTTCGCACACTCTTCACGGTAAGCCTTGATCTCATCCATGTTCGCAATGCGGTCTGCATATTTATCGATCAGTGGATGCTCCGGTGCGATAACCATGAAGGTTACACCGAACAGAGTATCCGGTCTGGTGGTATAAATCTCCAGTGTCTCATCAATTCCATCAACTGTGAAATTCACGAAGGCACCTGTGGATTTCCCGATCCAGTTTACCTGCTGCTGCTTGATATTCGCCGGATAGTCTACATGATCCAGTCCCTCAAGAAGCTTATCTGCATACTGCGTAATACGCAAATACCATACATCCTTAGACTTCTGCACAACATCGCTGTGACAGATGTCACATTTTCCACCCTGGCTGTCCTCATTAGAAAGAACCACCTTACAGGAAGGGCAATAGTTCACCAGTGTCTTATCACGGAAAACAAGACCTTTCTCAAACATCTTCAGGAAAATCCACTGTGTCCACTTATAGAAATCTTCCTGTGTGGTATCGATCACACGGCTCCAGTCAAAGGAAAATCCAACGCTCTTCAGCTGATTGGTGAATTTCGCAATATTCTGGTCTGTGATCTCACGAGGATGTGTGTTCGTCTTGATCGCATAGTTCTCAGTAGGAAGTCCGAATGCATCAAATCCGATTGGGAACAGTACATTGTATCCCTGCATTCTTCTCTTTCTGGAAAGTACCTCGATACTTGAATATGCTTTGATATGACCTACGTGCATTCCGGCACCACTTGGATACGGGAACTCTACAAGGCCGTAAAATTTCGGTTTATCACTTCCGTCAACAGCTTTAAACGCCTGCTGCTCATCCCATTTCTTCTGCCATTTCGGCTCGATTTTCTTAAAATTGTGTTTCATTATGGTTCCTCCATAAAAAATTTACAAAAATCCTTTTACCATTCTAATCCAACAAAATAGTTTTGTCAACGAGAAACCGCTTCTATTGCGGCCTGAAGCTGATTATCTTCCTCATGTGTATAATCGGTCCGGTTCAACAGGCTGGCATCCAGCTTCACTTCCACATCCGATGTGATTCCTACTTTATGAATGTCATTGCCCTTAGGGGTAAAATACTTGGCAGTTGTCAGCTTTACTGCACTTCCGTCAGAAAGCTGACGAATGCTCTGGACAATTCCCTTTCCATAGGTTTTGGTTCCCACGATGGTTCCGATCTCATAATCCTTCACTGCCCCTGCAAAAATCTCAGAGGCACTGGCGCTGTTCTCATTTACCAGCACAGCCAGAGGAATATCTATAGGAGTATCACCGTCACACTTCAGTTCCTGCTTTTCCCCATATTTGTCCTCTGTATACACGATCAGTCCTTCCGGCAAAATCTGGCGAAGTACGTCACATACGGAGGAAAGAACTCCTCCCGGGTTATCACGAAGATCTACGATCAGTCTCTCCATGCCCTTCTCTGTAAGATCCTTGTAGGCATTCTCAAACTGCTGGGGTGTCACCATGGTAAATTCCGTGATCCGCAGATACCCAATGGAATCCTCCAGCATTTCATAAGAAACCGTAGGCAATTCTACATCACTTAATGTAACGGTTATCTCCTCCGGCTGATCTGCCTCCTGATGATAGACAGTCAGCACAGAGGTTCCGTCATCCTTTTCCCGGATCATTTTGGAAACCTCAGCGGGTGTCATCTCTGTTACATCCGTTCCGTTTACCCCGGTGATCACATCGTTCGCTTTCAGCCCTGCAACGTCTGCCGGACTGCCCTCATAACAATCCACAACCAGAATTCCCCCTTCCGGATTCTGGGTAATGCTCACACCGATTCCGGAGTACGAGCCCTCTGTGTCTCGCATCTCTTCCTCGTACTCTTCCTCTGTATAATATCTGGAATAGGGATCGCCCAACCCATAAAGAAGTCCCGTATAAATGCCTTCCTTCAGGGAATCCTCATCCACATCCTCCAGATAATTCTGATCAATAAGATTCTCCAGATACTTAATCTTCTGGGTAACTGCCACATCTGACAATACCTTGCTTCCGGCCTGTCCGTTTCTCAGAAGGCCTACATAGCCCCCGCCCAGCACAAGAGAAGCGCACAGGACACCGGTTATCGCTCCTTTTATAAATTGTTTATCTGCCATTTATGCTTTTCCTCATCTATACAAAAAGACTGCCGAATCTCTCCGGCAGCCCCATCTCTTTCTTATAAAAATATTCCAGCGGATCCAGAAAAACCGCTTTTATTGTAAAACACTTTTCTCACACCTTCAAGTGTTTTCTTGTGGTAATAAAGCTTCCCACAAGTCCGATGCCGATTCCCAGTGCCAATGCAATCGGAACCAGTGTCTGGTAGATCTGTCCAACCGGAATGAAATCCACAACGCCCATCAGAACGCTGAACTTGGTATACACATAGGTTACCACATTGTTATAGCAGAAATACAATACGATCAGAGGAATTCCTGCACCGATCAGTCCCAGTGTCATACCCTCCAGAAGGAATGGTGCACGGACAAAGCTGTCTGTTGCTCCAATATATTTCATAATTCCAATCTCATCCTTACGCACAGTAATACCAACAGAAATGGTATTGCTGATCAGGAAAACTGCGATCAGCAGCAGGATTACGATAACCGCTACAGATACATACGAAACAATACGGTTGATCGATCCCAGTGTCTTCGCTGCCTGCTCAGACTGGTTAACCTCACGTACATTATCCAGAGTCTTAATATAAGCAACCAGCTCAGACTGCTTCTCAATATTGTTCATATATACCCGGTAATTGGAAGAATTCGCCAGGGGATTATCATCCTTAAAGCCATCTGCTGCTTCTGCATCGTCTCCGAAGTATTCCTTCTTCATCTTCTCCCAGGCTTCATCTGCTGATTCAAATTCAATCTTGGAAACCTCAGGACGCTGCCGGATCAGTTCTCCCACTGCATCCATCTGCTCCTGTGTGGTGCCTTCATTAAAAAGAACTGTGATCGGCACATCCTCTTCAATCTTATGTGCCAGTGTATTTACATTATTTACAATGGAAAAGAAAATTCCAAAAAGAAAAATACATGCTGCCATTGTGATAACAGAAGCAATGGAAAACATGAAATTTCTCTTGATGTTCTTGATACCCTGCTTCAGAGTATACCAGATGGTACTAGGCCTCATAATATTCTCCCTCTTTCTCGTCGCTGATGATCACTCCATTATGCATGGTCAGTACACGCTTCTTCATGGAATTGACAATCTCCTTATTGTGGGTTACTACCAGAACGGTGGTTCCACGCTCATTGATCTCCTCCAGAAGCTTCATGATCTCCTCAGAGGTCTTCGGATCCAGGTTACCGGTAGGCTCATCTGCAAGAAGAATGTCCGGGCGGTTCACAATGGCTCTGGCAAGGGCAACTCTCTGCTGCTCACCGCCGGAAAGCTCATCCGGATACGCCTTATACTTCCCTGCCAGTCCAACCTCCTGAAGAACCTCCGGAACTCTCTTACGGATCACTCGGGTAGGACGGTTCACAACACGCTGTGCAAAAGCAACATTCTCATATACATCTCTGTCCTTCAGAAGACGGAAATCCTGAAAAACAACCCCCAGCTTACGGCGGTATTTCGCCACGCGGCGATGCTTCATTCCCTCAAGCTGCTCTCCGCTTACAATAATCTTACCGGAAGTAGAATCCAGTTCCTTCAGAAGGAGCTTGATCAGGGTGGATTTCCCCGAGCCGCTGCTTCCTACAATAAATACGAATTCGCCCTTATCCACATGGAGATTGGCGTGATTCACTGCCGGCAATCCCTGTCCATAGGACTTGGTCACATCTATCAGATCAATCATAGTATCCTCCTTAATTTTTACGTAACATTATTGTAATATATGTCCTGTGAAATTGCAACCCAATTTTTGCAGTACCTTATTATACCAGAGAAAAGGCAGAACGCAAGGGATTTCACAAAGGAAACACATACAAAATATGCCTGCCGTAAATAAATCCGGCAGGCACATAAATCACATAAATTCAAGCGGATATTCCAGGTCCGCCTCGCTACTTGCATTAATACTCCAGAGTCTCCATATACTTCATATATCTTACCACCATCAAAGCAATCTTAAATGTGATGGCGTCCTCAAATACACGAAGGTCAAGTCCTGTACTCTTCTGAAGCTTATCCAGACGATATACAAGTGTATTACGATGAATGTAAAGCTGTCTGGAGGTCTCGGATACATTCAGGCTGTTCTCGAAGAACTTATCGATGGTGACAAGGGTCTCCTCATCGAAATCATCCGGGGACTTGCCGCCGAAAATCTCCTTAATAAACATCTTGCACAGCGGGATCGGAAGCTGATAGATCAGACGGCCGATTCCAAGTGAACTGTAAGCGATCACATCCTTCTCCGGGGAGAAGATCTTACCTACATCCAGAGCCATTCTGGCTTCCTTATAGGAACGGGAAACCTCCTTCAGCTCGCTGACGATGGTACCGTATGCAATATGTGTATGATTCTCCTTCTCAAGACCTAAGGTATCAAGGATCGTCTGGGCAAGTCTGTCCATCTCTTCGTATCCCTCATTCTCCTCAAGCTCCTTGACAATGATAATGCTCTTCTCATCAACCGCTGTAATAAAGTCCTTACTCTTACCACTGAAAAGACTCTTCACACTCTCCATGGAACTGTGCTCTCTCTCCTGCTCAAGCTCCAGGATCATAACCACGCGGCGGACATCAGCCTCGATGTGAAGCTTCTTCGCACGATTATAAATATCTACCAGAAGCAGGTTATCAAGAAGCAGGTTCTTAATAAAGCTGTCCTTATCAAAGCGTTCCTTATATGCCACGATCAGGCTCTGGATCTGGAAAGCAGCAAGCTTACCAACCATATAAGTATCTTCGTCCTCTCCATGGGCAACCAGGATATACTCCAGCTGATAGTCATCGCAAACCTTAAAATACTGGTATCCCTTCACAAGCTGGCTGGCAGCCTGGGATTCTACAAATGCCTGTACATCCTGGGGCTGAATCTCAAACTCACTGTAGGTAGAAGCCAGTGTCTTGCCATCTATATCAATAACGCAAAATTCCGTTCTGGATATTTCTTTGAGCCCCTCAAGTGTATTCTGCAGTACCTGATTTGATATCATTACCCTTCCATCCCTTCTTGTAACATAATAAATCCATGAACACATTTTAATACAAAATTACCAAAAAAGGAAGAGGAAAATAGAAATTTTTTACAAGTTTTTTCATTCACACTTTTTATTTTCTTTCAATAAAACCCTCTCCAAGAACCTCACGCACATCCGATACGATCACAAAAGCGGCCGGATCAATGTCATCTACCATCTCTTTTAAGGCTACGATTTCTTTCCGTCCTACCACACAATACAACAGCAGTTTATCCTGATCCGAGTACATTCCTTTTCCATGGATCCCGGTCACACCACGGTCCAGCTTCTCCATGATCTCTTTGGCGATTTCCTGAGGCTTGCTGGTGATAATATACGCCTGCTTGGAAAATTTCAGACCTTCGATCATATTATCGGATACCTTGGTGACCAGATAAACCGCAATGATCGCATACAGTGCCTTCTGAACACCGAACACATACATACCCACCAATACAATGGCTCCGTCAATAAACTGCATGATCTGGGCAATGGAATAATGGCGCAGCTTCCGCTGAAGCAGTGCTGCCATCATGTCTGTACCGCCGGTGGTTCCTCTTCCCAGAAATACAAGACCGATTCCCACACCCTGGATCACACCACCATATACGGCTGCCAGAAGAAGATCGTTTCCTGCAAGGTCAAATGCCGGCAGTACCGCCAGCCAGAAGGACAGACAGATTTCTCCGACCAGTGCTTTTTTTACAAACTGAAAGCCTCCTATTTTCATCCCGATGAAGAAAAGCGGGATATTCAGACTCAGGTTGGTGATCCACAGAGGGACACCTCCCGGAATCACTCCTGTTGTCCATTCCTTCACCAGGATCGCAATACCTGAAAAGCCTCCGGTTACCATACCGGCCATGTCGAAAACGCTGTTTATGGCCATTGCCATAAGTGCGGTTCCCACAATGATCATCAGGTAGTCCAGGTAGGCTGGTTTTCTGTTATTTTTATGCACGCTGTTACCTCCTTCGTTTTTTTTTTTATTCGTCATCCTCCAGCTGTTTCGTAAGATATCTGCCTACGATCTTGGAAAATCCGGTGATAGTTCGAATATAGGCAAAATCTTTTCCAAAGATTTTCTTTTCCGTTGCCAGATCCTTCTCTTCCCCGGCAAAAACGCCCAATACACTTACTCCCTGGCTTCGCAGCCTGCGGATCTGGGCGGCAGTATCCGTAATGGCATATTTTCCATGATAAGGTGCCGGATTTTTGGCATTGGGGCGGTTGACAATCACATCATAGGGACGCCCGTCACTGAGAATGATCAGGATTTTCTTCTCTTCCTCTCTTTGCAAAAGTCCGTAGCCCGCTGCCCGGATGGCAAGTCCATCCCGGTTATTGGAGGATGTTACATAATTAAATATATTTTCGTTCGCACTTCTTGGATCATCGTATTCCCGAAAACGGTGGAGAATGGTGTAATCCCAGAACGTGCAATAGCTCATTACTCTATGGGGAAGGCCTGCATTGCTTAAGGCTTCACTGATGATATAAGCCTGCAGGGCTACCTCACCCTGACGGCTCATCTGGGAACCGCTGGCATCGATCAGCACGTCCACCACGAAATCCGAAGCATCCCCTTTTAGTTCCCGCTTAAATACCAAAGCCTCACTGCTTCTTCCCAGTCTCCAAAGTCTTGACGGAATGATCGTCCCTCTGTCTGAAAGGATCTCCTGGCTTTCACTTTTGATAACCAGTGATTTTTTCAGCATTTCTGTGAGAAGCGCAATATTTCTCTTTACAATGCGGTGCTTATCATGATAAAGCCAGATGTTCTTATTTTTTAATCTTTTTGCATATTCATACTGATAATTTCGTTTTACCGGATTCTTAAGGATTCCTTCCGTAAAATACAGACTGCAGTCGCTGTGAATGTCCCTGCACATCAGCTGGTTCATCCGCTTCTCTTCTATCTCATTTAAATAGGTTTTCCCAAAATTCAGTTCCACATAAGTGTGCGCTTTTTCAAGCGCCTCAGGAGGAAGAATGGTAACCTTCTGTCTGGACTGGCGTTCCTCCTCCATCTCCCTGGTAACCTCTGCATTCTCCATGCCTGCCACATTGGAGGTCAGCTGCTCCATATAGCTTTCCAGGGCATCCTCATACATTTCTTCTGACAGATAATCATGCCAGTCGAACTCCGTCAGGTCCTCCATAGTAACCGCAAGCACCTGCTCCAACGTTGCCTTTTTGGAAAATTCCGGATCAGCCACTTCATTATATACCGTGTCGATAAGCTTAATAAGGGACATGGTATCCTTTATCTCATCTGCAGTAGATATCAGGTGAATATAATGATAGATTCCTTTTCTTTTTTCTGTTGCATCTGTGTTTTTTGTGTTTTTTGTTATTTTATCATCTTTTCCGCTTATGGCCTGTTTCGCCCTGTCAATTCGCTTTCTCAGCAAGTTCACTCTCAGATACCCCAGCTGATCTGCTGCCGACGGCATGGTCTCATATTCCTGATCCAGTATGTCCTCGCAGGCTTTCCTCTGCATCTCCCAGATTCCCGGACGTTGCTCACAGATCCGTTCTCCAATGGCTTCCTCAATGCAAAGCTGGGAAACAAAAGTCAGCGCAGCTTCATCCGCACCCATAAAAATCTTCTTCACCAGGTACATTCCAAGAAAATCCTTATCGAAGAATTTCGCCAGTGCTCCCTGCTTGATTCCATCGTAAAGTGCAATCTCCTTTGACCTGAGAAAAAGAGAAACATCCGGCTTCATCTGCTGGGTGTAATCCCCACTGATGGTCCACAGCAGATTACGGATACGGTTTTCCAGCTCCAGATGGTAATCCTGAAGACTCAATTCCTCACTGCTATCCTCTGCATCTTCCAGATCAACTAACTTCGGTGAAAGCTTTTCTCCTTTATCGTGCTTCATAAACGTCATCCCGGGTCCATCCCTGTGGAATCCTGGTTCTCACCACGTCCTCCACGATTTCTTTTTCAAACACATCAAACGTCTTATTCACAATGCCCATCTTCACAGCCTGCCATGGGGAAAGCCCGGTGCGCACGATCTTCATGGCAGCAAGCAGTCCGCGAAGATCCAGCGGCTTGGTGGAAATCTCACTGTTCATAGATTTCTGCTGCAGGTCCAGGAACACTCCCATAAACTGCTCGATTGCTTCTTTCTTTGCATCCGGGAACATGCTGTTAAAAATAAATCCAAGCGTTTCCTCATTCTGTGCCGGCATGTCGATCACCAGGAAACGGGATACCAAGGCCTCATTTAATTCCTTGGTTCCGGCATACCCATAATTCATGGTGCCGATAAATCTTGCCGCCGGGTGAAGGTCTATTTTGTCATATCCCGGCACATCAATAGAGCGGCGGTAATCCAGTGTAGCGTGAAGCACGGAAACCGCGTCATTCTTCGCCATATTGATCTCATCCAGGATACCGAATCCGCCTTCCTCTGCGCACTGGTAAATACTTCCCTTGCGGAGCTTTACCTGATTATCCACAAAGGTATCCGTACCGATCAGATCACCGCTGTTTGTATTCACATGGAACGACACATTATATACCGGTCTGCCGAAAATAAATGCCAGATTCTCTGCCAGCACATTCTTTCCTGTTGCTTTCGGGCCTGCCAGAAGAAGGTTCTCCCCTTCCAGGATTGCCGCCATCGCCATCTCCAGAGTTTCTTTCCCATAAAAAGGAAGGGAAGGCTTCACCAGTCTGTGGGCAGCCTCCTCCGAAACTCCAAACTCTCTTCGAAACTCCTCTGCTGCTTTCATAAGCTCTGCGCTGACACCCTGATCCTTTAAAAATTCTAATCCATTCATCACTTTACCTCTTTAATCAGAAAGAGGACTGCGCCCGCAGTCCTCCTGTTTTTTGCTTTACGGCTCAAATACCAGATCTCCATAAGATGGCATCGGCCACATTTCTTTATCTACTAACATTTCAAGTTCATCAACCGGCTTTCTTAATTTCTCCATGGCCGGTACCAGTTTCTCTCTGCAGAACAATGCTCTGTCACGTCCTTCTGGATAAGACTCAACCTTATCCACCAGCTTACTCAGCTTATTCATGGCACTGTTAACTTCCTTCAGATGCTCGCTTGCCTTTTTCAGAAGATCCAGCTGTACACTCACATCAATGGCGCCGACAGCCTTTACCTGATTGATGGACTCCGCCAGTACGGTTGTATATTTGATAACTGCAGGAATAAACTGCTTGGTAGCCATATCGATCATGGTTTTTGCTTCAATATTGATTGCCTTGGCATAGATTTCGTACTGGATCTCTGCTCTGGACTCCAGCTCTGTTCTTGTAAATACGCCAAATTTACCGAACAGCTCTACCGATTTCTCTGTGGTCAGTGCCGGAATCGCATCTACCATAGATGGCAAGATTGGAAGTCCGCGGCGGCGTGCCTCTTCTTCCCACTCAGGAGCATATCCATTGCCATTAAATACGATTCTCTGATGCTCTGTAGCATATTTCTTGATCAGATCATGCACTGCCAGATCAAAGTCTTCGGCACCTTCCAGGATATCACAGGTCTCTTTAAATGCCTCGGCAGTAATGGTATTCAGAACCACATTACATGCGGAAATAGAATCCTTGGAGCCAACCATACGGAACTCGAATTTATTTCCGGTAAAAGCAAATGGGGACGTACGGTTACGGTCAGTAGCGTCCTTCATAAAATCAGGAAGTGTCTTAACACCGGTAGCCAGCTTCTCACCTGTCTTACTTCTTGTAGCAGTACCTGTGCTTATAAGCTGCTCCAGCACATCCTCAAGCTGCTCTCCCAGGAAAACAGAAATAACAGCCGGCGGAGCCTCGTGGCCTCCAAGACGATGATCATTTCCAACATCTGCTGCTGATTCACGAAGAAGATCTGCATGCTTGTCAACTGCTTTCAGAATACAGGTAAGAACCAGAAGGAACTGGATATTCTCATGAGGTGTTTTACCAGGCTCCAGAAGATTGATTCCGTCATCTGTGGTCAGGGACCAGTTGTTGTGCTTACCAGAACCATTCAACCCTGCAAATGGCTTCTCATGAAGCAGGCAGCGCATACCGTGACGGCTTGCCACTTTCTTCAGGATCCGCATCATGATCTGGTTGTGATCTGCTGCAATATTAACAGGCGCATAAATCGGCGCAAGCTCATGCTGTGCCGGTGCAACCTCATTGTGCTGTGTCTTGGCTGTTACGCCCAGTTTCCAGCACTCTTCATTTACTTCCTTCATATATGCAGAAACTCTCTGGCGGATGGTTCCGAAATAATGGTCATCCATCTCCTGTCCCTTAGGAGGCATTGCTCCAAAAAGCGTACGTCCTGTATATACCAGGTCCTTTCTCTGCATATATTTCTCTTTATCAACAAGGAAATACTCCTGCTCTGCACCAACGGATGGTGTTACACGCTTAGAAGTGGTATTTCCGAAAAGTCTGAGAAGTCGTAATGCCTGTGTATTAATGGCTTCCATAGAGCGGAGAAGAGGGGTCTTCTGATCCAGTGCTTCCCCTGTATAAGAGCAGAAAGCAGTAGGAATACATAAGGTTCCGCCTGCTGCGTCATGTCTTACAAAAGCCGGTGAGGTACAATCCCAGGTTGTATAGCCTCTGGCCTCAAAGGTAGCACGAAGTCCTCCGGATGGGAAAGAGGATGCGTCCGGCTCTCCCTTGATCAGCTCTTTACCGGAAAAGCTCTGCAGAACCTTTCCATTCTCCATAGGTGCGGTGATAAATGCGTCATGCTTCTCTGCAGTCACGCCTGTAAGCGGCTGGAACCAGTGACTGTAATGGGTTGCTCCCTTCTCAATAGCCCATTCCTTCATCTCATGGGCAACCACATCGGCAATCTCCATGGAAAGCTCCTTGCCTTCTTCTATGGTTTTCTTCAGTTCCTTGTAAACTTTCTTAGGCAGACGATCCTGCATGACGGAATCATTGAACACGTCACATCCAAATAATTCCTTCACATTAACATAATCTCCCATTGTTCCTCTCCTCTCGTTCATCACACACATTACTGGTTTTATTTTATCGCACACTATTCAGATAAAGGTTCAGTGCCTGCTGCAGGTTCTCAATCTCTACCAGCTTCTGGCTTCCGCCGTACTCACCATCCAGAGTCCATGCGACTTCCTCTTCTGCTTCTATCGTAAGCTTCCTTGCCTTAAAGGAATAGATCAGGTCTGTATTATCCTCCATACTCACAAGATTACGGATAATCTCCTGCATTTCCAGAGGATTCTTCGGCTGTACGATCAAGGTCACTTCAAAAAGGCCATCGTTCATATCCACATTTCTGGTCAGATTCTTAAATCCGCCCACAGATCTGGAATTGGTGACCATGCCGTAAATAAAATTATCCTCGATCACGCCGCTCTCTGTGGTCACCTTCATATGGTAAGCTTTAATATCCAGAAGTCTCTTAGCGCCTTCCAGCACATAAGCCAGATGTCCCAGAATATTCTTCAGATCCTGGCTTGTCTCATAGGACACATCTGTGAAAAGACCAAATGCAGCTACATAAGCAAATGTCTGGCTGTTAAATTTACCAACATCACAACGGTAAATCTCCCCCTGCATGATCATAGATGCAGCTTCCAGCATATTCTTCGGTATAAAAAGACTGTTGGCAAAATCATTGGTGCTTCCTGCCGGTATGTATCCCACCGGGACCTTGCTTCCCACCTCTGTAATGCCGGTAACCACCTCATCCAGTGTACCATCACCACCGCTGCAGACGATCAGATCCACCTTATCGGCATATTTCTTTACCTGCTCATAAGCATCCTTCGGGGCCTGAGTTGCGCGGATGATCACTTCATAGCCGCCTTTATTAAAGATATCTACTATATCCATAAGAGACGCCTTGATCTTGCCCTTTCCTGCCTTAGGATTAAAAATAAATACCAGTTTTTTCTCCAACTTCATTCCTCTTTTTCATTACTTATATTTTACACATAAAATTGATTCACATATGATACTATAAAAAAAAGAGGGCAAAATGTCAACGCTTTTGCCCTCTTTTATACTCTTTTTAGAATTAAATCAAGCCTCACGCACAGCGTCTTTCATAGACTTTACATAATTCTTTACATATGGAATGCAATTTTCCCCATGCGCCGCACAAAGCTTCACAATGGCAGAGCCTACGATGGCGCCATCCGACTGGTCTGCCATTTTTTTCGCCTGTTCCGGAGTGGAAATTCCGAATCCTACTGCACAGGGAATGTCTTTTGCTGCTTTTACCAGCTTCACCATAGCACCAATATCTGTAGTAATGCTGGTTCTGGTTCCGGTCACTCCAAGAGAGGAAACACAGTATACAAAGCCATTTGCCTCTTTCGCGATCCGTGTGATCCGGTCATGGGAGGTAGGTGCGATCAGGGAAATCAGGTCTAATCCATACTGTTTGCAGACCACGTCGAACTCTTCCTTTTCCTCAAATGGCACATCTGGAAGAATCAGTCCGTCCATTCCCACCTCTGCTGCTTTCTTTATAAACCTTTCTGTTCCATAAGAAAAGACCACGTTGGCATAGGTCATAAATACCATTGGGATGTCCGTATTCTTTCGGATCTCTACTACCATATCGAAAACTTTGTCGGTTGTCACCCCGCCGCTTAGAGCGCGTACATTTGCCTCCTGGATAACCGGGCCTTCTGCTGTAGGATCTGAGAAAGGGATTCCAAGCTCGATCAGATCAGCTCCTGCCTCTTCCATGGCGTATACAAGCTGCTCTGTGATCTTAAGAGAAGGATCTCCACAGGTGATAAACGGGATAAATGCTTTGCCTTTTTCAAATGCTTTTGTAATTCGGTTACTCATGGATATCCTCCCCTCTGTATCTTGCGATTGCCGCACAATCCTTGTCTCCGCGGCCGGAAATCGTAATGACTACGCACTGGTCCTTTCTCATCTGCGGAACGATTTTTTTTGCATAAGCTACTGCATGGGCACTTTCAATGGCCGGAATGATTCCCTCTGTTTTGGAAAGATACTCGAAGGCTTCTACTGCTTCCTCATCGGTGACCGGTACGTACTGGGCACGGCCGATATCATAAAGATGGGCATGCTCCGGTCCGATTCCCGGGTAATCCAGCCCTGCAGAAATTGAATAAACAGGAGCGATCTGGCCATATTCATCCTGGCAGAAATAAGATTTCATTCCATGGAAGATTCCAAGCTTTCCTGTAGCAATGGTAGCCGCAGTCTCTGCTGTATTCACGCCACGTCCTGCTGCCTCACATCCGATCAGCTGTACCTCTTTGTCTTCAATGAAGTGATAAAAGGTTCCGATGGCATTGGAGCCTCCACCTACACAGGCAAGGACTGCGTCTGGCAGTTTCCCCTCTTTTTCCAACATTTGTTCCTTGATTTCCTTAGAGATCACAGCCTGGAAATCCCGGACAATGGTTGGAAAGGGATGAGGTCCCATAACAGAACCAAGAACGTAATGGGTATCTGCAATGCGGTTGGTCCACTCACGCATGGTCTCAGATACCGCATCCTTTAAGGTGGCGGTTCCGGATGTTACCGGATGAACCTTTGCCCCAAGGAGGCGCATTTTGTATACATTTAATGCCTGGCGCTCTGTGTCCTCTTTTCCCATGAAGACCTCGCACTCCATTCCCATAAGAGCGGCTGCCGTAGCGGTTGCAACACCGTGCTGGCCCGCTCCTGTTTCCGCAATAACACGTGTTTTGCCCATCTTTTTGGCCAAAAGGACCTGCCCTAATACGTTATTGATCTTGTGGGCACCTGTGTGATTCAGGTCCTCTCTTTTTAAATAAACCTTCGCCCCTCCAAGGTCTTCGGTCATGTGGGCTGCATAGTAGAGACGGGATGGTCTGCCAGCGTATTCATTTAAAAGCTCCGTAAGCTCCCGGTTAAAATCCGGATCATTTTTATAATGGTTGTAGGCTTCTTCCAGCTCGATCACTGCATTCATCAGTGTTTCCGGGATGTACTGGCCGCCGTGGATTCCAAATCTTCCTTTTGACATGGTGGATGATTCCTTTCTGTATTTACCGGAGATTCTCTCGTTCTTTATCAGAGATTCTCTCGTTCCTTTTTATATGCTTCAAGTGTATTAATTTGCTTCAGCATCCGGACGATCCGCCTAAGCTTTTCCGGATCCTTTTTGCCCTCAGTTTCCAGGCTGCTGCTCATGTCCACAGCCCATGGATGCAAGGTTCCGATAGCACTGCGGATGTTCCCAGGACCAATTCCTCCCGCCAGGAAAAATGGGCGGCGTACCGGTGGTACAAGAGTCCAGTCAAATGACTCTCCGGTTCCACCGGCTCCCTGATCCAGAAGGATATAGTCTGCCGGACTTCGAAGAGCACGCTGTACATCCTCCGGTGTTTTTATGGAAAAGGCCTTGATCACAGGCTTTCCTGTCAGATTCTGGATTTTTTCGATGTAGTCTTCCTCTTCCTCGCCGTGAAGCTGTGCTGCCCAGAGCGTTCCATCTCTTAATAAGGAAATAGGAAGCTCCGGTGCGGCATTTACAAATACCCCTACCGGAAGTATATCTTTATCAAGTCCCTTAACCAGGACTTTCACCTGTTCTGCGGTAAGACTTCGCCGTCTTCCCGGAACCTGGATCACAAAGCCTGCAAAATCTGGTTTTACTTCATTTACTGCAGCAATATCCTCTTCACAGGTCAGACCACAGATTTTTAATTTTGCCATATTGTTCTGTTCCTTTTGATTGATTGTATTTTCTCGTTTATTGTATTTCGTTGCTTATTGTATTTCTTCGTTAAGTGCTGCAAGTGCTGCCTTTTTGTCCGGGCTTCGCATCAGTGTTTCCCCGATCAGCACTGCGTCTACTTTATTTTCGTATAATATACGGATATCCTTTGCTGTCTGAATGCCGCTTTCCGAAACAAACACCGTATCAGCCGGAGCCATGCTTCGAAGCCGCAAACTGTTTCCCATGTCAACGGTAAAATCATGAAGATTCCGGTTATTTACCCCCACGATCTTTACCCCAAGATTCAGGGCTCTGTCCAGTTCCCACTGGTCATGGGTCTCTACCAGAGCGTCCAGTCCCAACTCCTGTGCCAGCTCTCCAAAGGCCTTCAGCTGGCTGTTATCAAGGATAGCACAGATTAGCAGTACTGCGGAAGCCCCAAAAGCTTTCGCCTGATAAATCATGTATTCGTCAACGGTAAAATCTTTCCGAAGTACGGGAATATTCACAGTCTGGGCAATTTCCTGCAGATAACGGTCCGATCCCTGGAAATAAAAAGGCTCTGTAAGACAGGAAATCGCGGCGGCCCCTGCCTTCTCATAGTCCCTGGCAATGTCCAGATAAGGAAACTCCGGTGCGATCAGTCCCTTGGACGGGGAAGCCTTCTTCACTTCACAGATATAAGACATTCCCGGCTTTTTCAGTGCTTCCAGAAAACGGATTTTTTCTTCTGCTTTTCTGGCTGCTTCTGAATTCTGCTGTGCGATCAGTTCTCTTAATGGCACTTTGAATTTCTGTTCCTCTATGCGTTCTTTTGTACGCTTCGCGATCTCATTTAAAATACTCATGGCGGCTCCTGTTTTTTATTCTTTATTCCTGATTGCTCTTTTCCACAAACTCATTGAGTTTTTTCAATGCAGCCCCACTGTCAATAAGCTTCTCTGCTAACCTTACGCCCTCTTCAATGGTCTTTGCCTTTCCTGCAATATAAAGAGCTGCTCCTGCATTCAGGCAGACAGCATGACGTTTCGCTCCTGTCTCTTTGCCTTCCAGAATGGCTTTTGTGATATCTGCGTTCTCCTGCGGGGTTCCGCCCTGAAGCTCTTCTTTTGTGCAGCGTTCATAGCCAAACTGTTCCGGGGTCAGGACATAGGAGGTGAATTTTCCATCTTTGATTTCGCATACGGATGTAGGTGCGCTCATAGAAATCTCATCCAGGCTGTCCTGTCCGAACACAACCATACCTCTTGTTACACCAAGGTTGGCCATAACTTGTGCCAGAGGCTCAACAAGTGCTTCATCGTAAACACCCATCAATTCCATGTTTGCACCGGCAGGGTTGCTAAGTGGTCCCAGAATATTAAATACAGTACGGATTCCCAGTTCCTTACGAATGGGAGCTACATACTTCATGGCAATATGATAGTTCTGGGCAAATAGGAAACAGATTCCGATTTTTTTCAGCAGCTCCTGGCTTTTTTCCGGTGGAATTGTAATTTTTACGCCAAGAGCCTCCAATACATCCGCTGCTCCGGATTTTGAAGATGCCGCTCTGTTTCCGTGTTTTGCAACCGGTACCCCGCCAGCTGCAATTACCAGAGAGGCTGTGGTGGAAATGTTAAAAGAATTCGAGCCATCTCCGCCTGTACCCACGATTTCCAGAACATCCATGTCATGGAGGAGCTTAATACAATGTGCTCTCATGCCTGCTGCAGAAGCCGTGATTTCATCAATGGTCTCACCTTTCAATGCCAGAGCCGTAAGATAAGCGGACATTTGTACCGGAGTGGCTTTTCCACTCATAATTTCATCCATAACCTCTTCTGCTTCCTGATAGGTCAAATTCTGTTTTTTCGATAATTTGATAATGCTCTCTCTGATCATTTTTTCTGCTCCTCTCTGATGATGTCTTTTACAAATTGTCAAATCTGACTTGCGCTTTCAGAAAATTCTCAATCATTTTCCTTCCATCGGGAGTCATAACGGACTCCGGATGGAACTGCACTCCGTAAACCGGGTACTCTTTATGTTCCACTGCCATAATTTCTCCGTCTTCTGCTCTGGCTGTCACAACCAGTTCTACCGGAAGGCTTTCTTCCATTGCAGCCAGAGAATGATATCTGGCTGCCGGGAACGTTTCTGGCAGTCCATTAAACAGGACACTGTTATGATATTGATGGATGACATCTTTTTTACCATGCTTCAGTTCCTTCGCATAAGAAACCACTCCCCCAAATGCTTCGCAGATGCTCTGATGTCCCAGGCACACACCCAGGATAGGGATTTTTCCGGCAAATCTTTGGATCACCGGAATACAGATTCCTGCGTCCTCCGGTCTTCCCGGTCCCGGGGAAAGAACAATGGCTTCCGGTGCCAGCTTCTCAATCTCCTCCAGAGAAATTTCATCGTTTCGGACAACCTGGATGTCCGGATGAACGGACCCGATCAGCTGATACAGGTTATAGGAAAAGCTGTCATAATTATCAATCAGTAAAATCATTCCAATCCCTCCTCTGCCTGGTGGATTGCCTTTACAACTGCCCTTGCTTTGTTCTGGCACTCCTCGAATTCTTTTTCCGGTACGCTGTCTGCCACAATACCGGCACCGGATCGGATACAAATCTCATCTTTTTTCTTATATACCAGACGGATTGCAATGCACACATCCAGATTTCCTGTGAAATCCACATATCCAATTGCACCGCCGTAAATGCCACGCTTGCTCTGTTCCAGTTCCTGAATTATCTGGCAGGCCCGGAATTTCGGTGCTCCGGAAAGAGTTCCTGCAGGTAAAATAGCGTCTACTGCATCTATGGCATCTTTTCCCTTTTTGATGGTTCCTGTTACGGTAGAACCAAGATGCATCACACAGGAATAACGTTCCACAGTCAGATATTTTTCAACCTTTACAGTGCCAAGCTCACTGATTTTTCCAATATCGTTTCTTCCCAGATCCACAAGCATATTATGCTCTGCCAGCTCCTTTTCATCCTGCAGAAGATCCGCTTCCAGTGCTTTGTCCTCTTCCGGTGTTTTTCCACGAGGCCTTGTTCCCGCCAGAGGAAATGTACTCAGCTTGCCATGCTCCAGCTTCACCAAAGTTTCCGGGGAAGCTCCGGCAATCTCAATGTCATCACTGGAAAAATAGAACATATAAGGGGATGGGTTGGTGGCTCGAAGCACACGGTACGTATCAAACAAACTGCCTTCTGCCTTCGCCCGCATAGGGTTTGACAGTACCACCTGGAAAATATCCCCTTCATGAATGTAATGCTTGGCTTTTTCCACCATCTCACAGTACTTTTCCTTCGGAAACTGGGGCTTGATCTGAGACTGGAGCCGGATCGGAGGAAAGCATTTCTTCTCCCCTCTTTTGATCAGTCTGATCATTTCTTCCAGTTTCTCACTGGCCTGTTTATAGGACTTTTCCAGTTCCTCTGTCATCACACCTGTGATGAGAAGAACCTTCTGGCGGTAATGGTCGAATGCGATCACATCGTTAAACAGCATCAGATCCAGATCCCGGAAGTCCTGTTGTTCTTCGTCCTTTAATTCCAGCTTTGGTTCGCTGTATTTGATATAGTCGTAGGAGAAATATCCTACCAGACCACCTGTAAACGCCGGCATATTGTCCATCACCGGACTTTTGTAACGGCTGATGATCTCACGGATGGCTTCTCCCGGGTGGGCTACCTGGCGAATCTCTTCTTTCTGATTTTCCCTCTGCGTATCACAGGTTTTCCGGATTCTTAACGTTCCGTCTGTACAGGTGATTTCCATGGAAGGATCATATCCCAGAAACGAATACCTTCCCCACACCTCATTCTGGCTGGCGCTTTCCAGCAGATAGCAGTGATGACTTGCTTTTTGAAGAATACGCATCAGCTCTACCGGTGTATAACGGTCTGCATACAGTTCCTTGCAGACCGGTATTCTTCTGTAATTTCCCGTTGCTGCCATTTCTCTGATCTTGTCAAATGTTGGATACATAGAGCACCTCCCGATTTATTTCCTGGATTTTGGTTCTGCCCTGTTCCCATAGAGACAAAGAAAAGACCCGCCCAGGACAGACTATCTATATCTGTCAAGGACGGGTCTGAATAATCACCCGCGGTGCCACCTTGCTTCACGACAAAATCGTGCTCTTAACGGAATACCATCATATTCCTGACAACTGACGTATGTCTTACGTCGCATAATACTTGGCTCTCTAAACTGCCTTTCCATGCGCCCTCAGCGGCCCATTTAACAAACTGCCTTACCGCCCGGCTCTCAGCCTCCCGGACTCTCTGTGGGTGCACGATTGTTTTTATCCCCGCTTCAACGGTTTAGTTTGTTAAATTGAATTTTTACATAAAATAGCATATTCATTTTTAATTGTCAAGCAATTTTATGCAAGTTCCTGGATTTTACCGCCAGATACTTTATATACCCGGTCGGCAATGGCCATGGTGGATTCTCTGTGAGACACCAGGATAATGCTCTTTTTTCGTTTCTGAAGAGCCAGTGCCTTAAGGATGATTCCCTCATTGATATTGTCTACATTACTGGTGGGCTCATCTAATAAAACCAGCTCTCTTCCGGAAAGAAAGGCTCTGGCAAGCCCGATCCGCTGTTTCTCCCCTGCGGACAGATTGTCCCCAAGGGCACCAACCTTTGTCTTGTAGCCTTGTGGTAATGTTGTTATAAAATCATGGACAGATGCCAGTCTGCATGCCTCTTCCAGTTCTTTCTGGGTAGCGTCTGGCTTTGCAATGCGAAGGTTTTCTTCTATGGTATCGTCAAACAGATAGGTTACCTGGCTGACCATAGTTACATTATCCAGAAGATTTGAGGTATTGATCTGTTCAATGTCAATATTGTTATAATTAATTTCTCCGCTATCCTTTTTCCAGAACCGGAGAAGCAATTTCAGAAGAGTGGATTTTCCACAGCCGCTCTCCCCTACGATTCCTACGATCTCACCTTTTTGGGCATGCATACAGATATTTTTCAGAACTGGTTCATTTGTACTGTAAGCAAAGGACAGATCTTTTACTTCCAGTTTTTCGTAAGAAATGTTTTTTCCATTTGTGATTTCTTCTGCTACAGGAGTTTCCTCCAGAAGATTCAGTACCCTGTCTCCGCTTGCAAAGGTCTGTGTAAGATTGCCAGGCAAGGCAGATATGGCAATTACAGGGCCAAAGCTGCCGAATACGGTCACTACCCCAAGAACCATTTTTCCAACTGTAATCTCCCCTTTGTGAACCAACAGGATTCCCACTGCTAAAGTAAGAAAGATAAACAGAGAAACAATCAGCTCTGTAAACGCTGCAGCTTTTGTGGAAGCCTCTTTCATTCGCCTGGTTTCTTTCAGCAATTTTTCCGAGCGCTCATTTACTTCTTTTTTCCGCTGCTCTCCTGCATTGTGGAACAGGATATCCTGAATTCCCTTGATGCTGTCCAGGAAATAGGAATTAAAGGAAGCAAATTCCCGGCGATAGTTTACCCCAGGCTCCTTCAACACTGCAGATGAAAACACAGGAACAAGGATTCCGATCACCAGATAACCAAGAAATGCTGTGGCCGCCAGCCAGGGGCTTACTACTGTACCTGTAAACACACATACCGTTAATGACACCAGTACTGCGATGCAGATCGGGGAAAGTGTATGTGCGTAAAACACTTCAAGAGTCTCAATATCCGAAGTCAGCATGGCAATAATGCTTCCTTTCTGCCTGCCCTCCAGCTTTGCGGGGCAAAGTTTTCGAAGTACCTGGAAAATATGGTCACGGAGAATCGCAAGCAGTTTAAATGCAATATAATGGTTACTGTATTGCTCTATATATCTGAGAAGCCCGCGAAGCACACCACAGCCAATTGCCAGGGCAATGATCCAGTTATAGGACAGTGCGATATTCTCTCCAAGAGCCTTGGCAACACCTGCTGCACCGAGGACGGTAACCCCCATGGCGCAAAGATAACCAATGCTGCCATTCATCACCGCACCAAGAAGCACCAGGGCGAAGCCTCCCAGAAGGCTGACCAGATTTCCCATAATACGCAGACCGCTTCTTCTGATTCTGCTGCTCATGCTACCACCTCCCTGTATCCCTCTTCCAAAGCTTTCTGTCTGTTATAAAGGGCCGCATAACCGTTCCCTGCTGCTATCAGCTCCTTATGACTGCCGTGCTCCTTCACTTCTCCGGCTGCCAGGAAATAAATCTGATCTGCAGGAACAATATTTTCCAGACGGTGGGAAATCACGATCACACTTTTCTTTTTGGAAAGTGCCTTAATATTTTTCATGATAATTGCTTCGCTTTCCACATCAATGTTGCTGGTTGCCTCATCAAAAATATAAATATCCTTATCTGCCACCAGATTTACAGCCAGTGCCAGACGCTGCTTCTGTCCGCCGGATATGTTGCTGGCGTCCTCTGTGATTTCCTTATCCAGTCCACCATTTTCCTGAATAAACTTCCAGAGATTTACTTTTTCCAAAGCCTCTTTCATCTGCTCTTCCGTTGCATCCGGTGCTGCAAGCAGGAAATTATTTTTTACCGTATCGTTAAACAGATAGGTATTGTAGCTTACCACCGCAATGTGACTGTAAAAATCCCTTCTGGACAATTCCTTCAGTGGTATTGTGCCCACCCTGATCTGTCCCTTTAACGGTACACTGTTTCCATCGATCAGACGGACAATCGTGGATTTTCCACAGCCGGACTCTCCCACAATGGCGCTCATCCCCACCTTTGGAAAAGTCATGTTTATATCTTTTAATACCTGTCTTTCGTTATCATAGGAGAAGGTCACATGTTCCAGCGTGATATCCGTTTCTTCTACCTTTCTGCTGCCCCACACAGGATCCGGTGTTTCCAGAAGATGCTGGATCTTCTTACCTGCACTCACCCCATTCATGGCAATATGAAAAGCGCTTCCAAAGGCACGAAGAGGCAAAAAGAAATCCACTGCGATCAGCATAAGAAAAATTGCGGTTGATACCGGGATTTTTCCTGAAGACAGATCCTTAACCACAAATGCGATTCCCAGGCCTGCACCGCCATATGCCACAAGATCCATGATCGTGGTACTTGCCAACTGCATGGTCAGAACCTTCATGGTGATCTGACGAAATTCTTCAGCAGTCTGGTTCATTCTTTCATGCTGACGGGCATCTGCCTTAAAAATTTTCAGTTCCTTTAAGCCCTGTACGCTGTCCAGGAAATAATCTCCCATGGAAGTATACTGATCCCAGTATTTTGCAAAAATCTTTTTCGCCCATTTGGAGACCGCAATAATGGACACTGGAATCAGTGGCACACAGCAAAGGAGAACTACTGCTACCTTTGCATCCATTCCTACGGAAATCAGAAACAAGATCACCGGTGCGATCATTGCATAAAAAAACTGCGGAATATAACTGGAGAAATACAGATCCAACTGCTCGATTCCCTCCATGCTTACCTGGGTAAGGCCCGCCATACTCATATCAGCCGTACTTTTTCCACCCAGACGTACCATTTTGTCATACGCTTTCTCACGCAGATCCTTTTTTACTTCTCTTCCAATGCGGTCTTTCACAGAACCGGTAAACCTGGTACAGACATAGCGCACCAGAATGCCAAGAAATGCATAAATTGCCACTGGCATATAGGCCTGAGGCAGTGCATTTTCCATAGTAAGAGAAATAGCCCTGCATATGGAGAATGTGATTCCCAGATTGGCAAACAGACCAATCACCATGGAAAGTACTGCATACACAATGTACTTTTTCCCTCCTCCAAGAAGCTTCATTAGTTCCTTATCGATCATTTTTTCTCACCTACCAATAATTAGTCTGTGCTAATTATCGTTTAGTGCAACTATTTTGTCAAGTAAAAAAATCTGCCTGTGCAATTTCTCATCACAGACAGATCTCACATTTAAAGATATTTACTGCTCTTTTTCATAAAGAAATTCTTCCGGTAAAGTAACATGAAAGTCTTTGGCTACTGCGCGGAAATCGTCAGGAGTAATGGTCTGAAGCTTACGTGGTGCCATGGACATTACCTTCACCAGAATTTCTGCTGATTTCTCAACTGTATGGAGAAGACCAAAGGTCAGGTCAAAGTCCTCACCGGAGCAGAACATTCCATGATGTGCCCAGATGACAACGTCATATTTCTTCATCAGCTCCGCTGTTTTTACTGCGATTTCTCTTCCGCCTGGTACCATCCAGCCTACAACGCCTACGCCATCCGGGAAAACAACCGGGCATTCTGTTGCAGACTCCCACAGCTCTCTTGTAAATACCTTGTCATCCAGTGGAAGGACAAAGGTTAATGCGATGGTGTTGGTTGTATGGGCGTGATAGATGACACGATGTCTGCCGTTTGTAAGCTTCTTTTTTACCTCATGATTCATAAGGTGGGTTGGAAGCTCGCTGGTTGGGCGGCCGCCTTCTACCAGTCCCCAGCGGATTCTGTAATTAACGCCCTTGTCATCCAGTTCAATGATTGCAAGACATGCTTCCGGGTCAACTGCAATATTTCGGAAATATTTGCCACTTCCGGTTACCAGAAAGAACTCACCAGCAAGCCCTGGCACCTCTGTGCCGATGGGCTGCCACTCGCCTGGTGCATTCAGACGGGGACGGATCATTTCTACTTCTTCTGCTTTCAGACGATAGCTAAGATTTCCACCGTTTCTCTCATGCCAGCCCTGCTGGAAACCATCGTCTGCCATTTTGATAAAGCCCTTCATAAATTTGGAATCTAAAATCTTCATACCATCTTCTCCTCTTCAATTTTTCGTATCGCCAACTGACGAAAAACAATTGTCAGCTGATCGCAATTATGGTCTCAAGGCGTGTTTGCTCTTCCTGTTTACAGGCTCAGTATAACACCAATTCTCATTTTGGAAAGAACCTCACTTGCCAAATTGTTTTCCGCTTTTTGCAAATAAGGACCCAAAAATTTTTCAGAATTGCTCTCAAAATATACCCCGAAAATTTTTTCAAAAAAAATCAAAAAAGTTGTTGACAATATGCGACAGTTGATAGTATAATAGCAAAGCGAGCTGCGGAAGGGAAGAAACTTCACAGTTTGTATATGGGGTCTTAGCTCAGCTGGGAGAGCATCTGCCTTACAAGCAGAGGGTCACAGGTTCGAGCCCTGTAGGCCCCATACTTATGAAATGAATATGGCGAGATAGCTCAGTTGGCTAGAGCACGCGGTTCATACCCGCGGTGTCGAGGGTTCGAATCCCCCTCTCGCTACTTTGCTGATAGTCTTTTATACGCACAGACTTTTCAGCAAAAGCTTTTTAAATTGAATATGGCGAGATAGCTCAGTTGGCTAGAGCACGCGGTTCATACCCGCGGTGTCGAGGGTTCGAATCCCCCTCTCGCTATTATAGATGTTGCAGATTGCAGCATCTTTTTTTTGCCCTAATCATCTTACACAAAGGAGTAACTGTATGAACATCGAACCATCCATTCGTAAACTTCTCGATAATGAAACTACTATCCACGAAGCTCAGATCCGCGCTTTATTCCAGACTCTTGACCGCAGGTTCGGTCTTCGGGGTGCTTCTGTCCCAATCCGTTTTGGTTACGATGAGGCTGTACTTGGCTCTTATACACCTGCTTCTGCACACGAAAAAGAAAGCTTCTACTTTTCCCTGCTGTTTATTGGCTATGCAGTAAAAAAGCCTCTTTCCAAGGAGGATCGCCTGGATCTTTATAAACACGAATATGCCCATTATATGCAATACAATATGAAAATACCAGCACAGTACAACTGGCAGGCCGGGAAGCATGGAAGTGCCTGGAAATACTGCTGTTCTCTTGTGGGCGCCGCACCTACGCCTTATTACCGGATCGGAGAAAGCCTTCTGAAGCACGATTATGACAAAGCTCTGAAAAACCCTATTCATGACAAGACAGTTCCCATCCGGGACACCTACCGCCGTGAACAGGCCTACAAAAGCGCCAAACACAGCGAAGTAAAATTCCAGGTAAACGATGTGGTAACTCATCCCAAATTCGGAGAAGGCATTGTAGAAGAAGTCGTACAGCTTTCCAATTCCGTCCGGCTGCATATCCGGTTTGCAGATGATGAGGTGAAAAAGATTGACCAGAAATGGCTGCTGCGGTCTAATCATAAATAGTTATCAAAGTATTTTCTCTGATATATACTACGATAGCATTCTTATAAAGATACAACAGAACCTGTCATTCCAATATATATCCAAATGACAGGTTCTGTACATAATTCGATTATTCTATTTCTTAAGCTTCATTTTTACCGGCTCATACGCAGTATTCGTTTCGTAGTCATATGCCCGTATTCCGATTTCGTTAGGAAGGTCCGTTTTCTGGTAGCTTATCTGGAAGGTGGCTTCTTTTCCAGCCTCTGCCACCTCTGAACCGCCGCCAAGGTCGGAGAGCTGCCACAGATTTCCATTCAGATCCGTTACGTCAAGGGAAATACTGTCGCACTCTTCTAAGAAGATGCAATGGATTGTGACGTAATCGCCCACTTCTGTTTCTTCTATATCTGCAGACAGGATCTTTACTTTTCCATCTGCGGTTATCCCTTCACCATCCACAGGCACATAGGTCACGCTTTTCCCTTGGCTCTTATCTTCTAGCTGGAAAGTAATATTTGTACGCATCACATCATCAACGCACTTAGCATCCGGAAGCGTGGCAGTTCCGATGCAGGAAACGGTAAGATTTTTACTCTCATTTGTCTTTACTGCGGAAGAATAGAAATCTACTACATCATCTTCCAGATTTCGATAATTTCCCACTGCTGTTTCAATGCCAAGATCTGAATCAAAATCAAAGCTGGCTCCAACCTTTACTATGATCAGCCCTTTTTCTGCGGCATATTCTCCTATTGTCTTGTCACTTTCAATTCCAAGATTTCTTACAGGATCCTCATTCATGGCGTCTTGTCCTGCCAGAAGATATTTACCTCTTTCTTTCGCTGTAACTTCCACCACCACCTGGACACTGTTCTTATCACATAGGGCTTCCTTCACGGTGTACGTGAGAATGGAATCGCCATCTTCCTGCTGCACCGGATCTTTTTCAATCAGCTCCTTGGCTTCTTCCGGCATCTTATTTCCAACTTCCTGAAAAAAACCGGAAATGCCTATATACTTCTCTGCTGCAAAAACAGTGGCACCAAATGCCATCACTGCCGCAAATGTCAAGATCAAACTGCGCTTCCAGTTTTTCCTCTGATGCCCTCTATTAGACTCTGCCGAATTCTCTATCATTTCCAAGGTCTCATCTACACGCCTGAGCACACATTCCGGCACTTCTGTTTCTTCTGAAAAAACATCAAACAATTTATCATCCATGAATATATCCTCCTTCATACTCTGCACGAAGCTGTTTTCTGGCTCTGGAGAGCCTTGTAAGCACTGTATTCTGGCTGATTTCCAGAAGAGCGGCAATTTCCTTTACACTAAGGGATTTGCTGTAATACAAAAGCATCACCACCTGGTACTTCTCATCCAGGGATGCCAGGATTTCTTTCCACTCACAGTCTACATAGCCAGGCTCCTCGAAGATTCCCTCTTCCATTTCCATCGTAGGGAAAACGCGGCCTTTGTGCCGAAGCATTTCATTGCAGTTATTGATCAGAATCCGGATCATCCAGGTTTTGAAGTAAGAATCCTTTTTTAAAGTGGAAAGCTTCTCATAACACTTTAAAATCGTTTCCTGTATGGCATCTGCCACATCTTCGTCATTCTTCAGATAGGCCCAGGCCACTTTATACATGCTCTGGGTATTCATCCGGATGAGCTGTGCAAATGCACCGGAATCTCCGGATTTTGCCTTTTTCACCAAATTTTCCATAAGGGTTTTCGCTCCTTTTTGTGTCCTGCAGTACACGAAATATATTGCTGTATTTCCTTTTACATACATTAGATGGAAAAGGCGGGGAGAATATTTCATTAAGTTGCTATTTTGTGGGTTGGTCGTTATCCCGTACGCGATTTCACAATGTATATTCACCGCCGCGCGGAGCAACGTTCCGGCAAGCTAGCTGGTAACTACGACTAAGGCGCTCGGGAGAGCCCTCTCGCCTAAGTCTTCGTAACCATCGGATCTCGCCTCCACTAAAACCGCTCTTGAAATGCGCGGCTACGTGAATATACATTGCAAAATCGCTGGTTACTGGCTTTTCTAATCTATCGTTGCCAAAAGGTATCGGGAAACCAACACATGTAACCATCACCCAGGTGAAAGTTTCTATGTACCAGCTAGTCCCAGCCAGTACACAGCATTTGGGCAATGGGTATTACTCTAGCGAGCCATTTCAGGCGCGCCCTTAGCACAGATGAAATCCAGCGCTTACGAAGACTTAGGAGTGACGGCTCTCCGGAACTCCTTAGTCGCAGTTAGCGATTAGTTCATCGTAGCGTTGCGCCGGTGAGTGAGTAATACCCATTGTCCAGATGCGTTCCTCCTCGACGAACTTTCAACACACTAAATAGCAAATCTATATATAGAAAAAGCTGGCATTTGTAATTTCTGCACTTACAAATGCCAGCTCCCATAATCCTATTTACTTATTTATTTGAAGTACTCAACACCGGACTCAAAGATCTGAATATCCTGCTGTCCATAGATGTTGATTGCAACACCATTGTCGCGACGCTCACTGTGAGCCATCTTACCGAGAACACGTCCATCCGGGCTTGTGATACCCTCAATGTTGTAGGTGGATCCGTTGATATTGGATTCTTCAGACTGATCCAGCTCTCCGTTTGGATTTACATACTGGGTAGCTACCTGACCGTTTGCAAGGAGCTTAGCAAGCCATTCCTCGTTTGCTACGAATCGTCCCTCACCGTGGGAAGCCGGGTTGCAGTATACACCGCCAAGAGCAGCTTTCTGCAGCCATGGAGACTTGTTGCTTACAACCTTTGTGTAAACCATCTTGGAAATATGACGTCCGATGGTATTATAGGTCAGTGTAGGAGAATCCTCTTTCTGTCCGCAGATCTCGCCGTATGGAACAAGGCCCAGCTTGATCAGAGCCTGGAATCCGTTACAGATACCAAGTGCAAGACCATCTCTCTCATTTAACAGCTTCATAACTGCCTCTTTGATCTTTGCGTTCTGGAAGGCAGTTGCAAAGAATTTCGCAGAACCGTCCGGCTCATCACCAGCAGAGAAACCGCCTGGGAACATGATCATCTGTGCCTGATCAATGGATTTCTCAAAGATTTCCACAGAATCACGGATATCCTCTGCACTTAAGTTCTTAAATACTTTAACGTCAACCTCAGCTCCGGCTCGTTCAAAAGCACGGGTGCTGTCGTATTCGCAGTTGGTTCCCGGGAATACAGGAATGAATACACGTGGTTTTGCTACTTTATGCTTGCAAACATAAATGTTCTTAGTATTGTAAACACCATTCTCATAGGTTGCCTGTGGATCTTCCGGTTTTGCCCAAATCACTTTCGGGCCATCGTTTGTCTCTCCGGAAACAGTCTTGAATACCTTCTCCAGAGTGCCTGTCCATGCCTTGTAAGCCTCATTCAGAGTAATCTCGGCATTTCCATAGGAGAATTTACCGTCAGCTGTTACTTCACCGATCACAGTGTAAGTAATGGAAAGCTGTCCAACCTTTTCAGCCGGAACTTCCAGAACCAGATCGCCGAAGCCTGGTGCAAAGAAGTCTCTTGGATCCAGGTTATGCTCAATCTTCACGCCCATCGCATTTCCAAATGCCATCTTG
The DNA here is from genome assembly GCA_934394545.1 of uncultured Blautia sp. Classification (GTDB taxonomy): domain Bacteria; phylum Bacillota; class Clostridia; order Lachnospirales; family Lachnospiraceae; genus Blautia_A. The sequence goes on along the minus strand of CAKRRG010000005.1, from coordinate 16,651 downwards.
CTGACTGCTGCAGCAATACCATGACGGTCAAGTGCATATGCGGAAACCACTTTGCCTGCCTGCATGTCATTGTGTAATTTCTCGTACTGATCCATAATTGCCGCATAGTCCGGTAAATCGTACTGATCTTTCGGAGCGCGGAGCCATACCAGTTTGTTTCCATCCTTTTTCAGCTCTGGTGTGATCACATCCTGAAGCTTGGCAACATCCACTGCAAAGGAAACCAGTGTTGGCGGAACATCAATGTCATTGAAGGTTCCGGACATACTGTCCTTACCACCGATAGACGGAAGACCGAATCCCATCTGTGCTGCATAAGCACCAAGAAGTGCTGCAAATGGCTGGCTCCATCTCTTTGGATCCTCTGTCATACGGCGGAAGTATTCCTGGAAGGTGAAGCGGATCTTCTTATAATCACCACCTGCTGCCACAATTCTTGCAACAGATTCTGTCACTGCATAAGCAGCTCCGTGATATGGACTCCAAGAAGATAAATATGGATCAAAGCCATAGCTCATCATGGTTACCGTATTGGTGGTTCCATTCTGTACCGGTACCTTTGCAACCATTGCCTGCGTCTCTGTAAGCTGGTTTTTACCGCCGTAAGGCATAAGAACGCTTCCTGCACCAATGGAGCTGTCAAACATCTCTACAAGGCCCTTCTGGGAGCATACATTTAAGTCTGCCAGTGTGGAGAGCCATTTTTCTCTTACATCTGCTACGTCCGGACGCTCTTCAAAAAGGTTGCCCTCTTTATTCGGGATTTCAACTTCTACGGTTGTCTCCTGATGTGCACCGTTGGTATCAAGGAATGCACGGGAAATATTTACAACCTCTTTTCCTCTCCAGGAAAGCACCAGTCTTGGCTCTTTTGTTACAACTGCAACCGGAACTGCTTCCAGGTTCTCTTCGTTTGCAAAACCAAGGAATTTCTCTACGTCTTCCGGAGCAACAACAACTGCCATACGCTCCTGGGACTCGGAAATTGCGATCTCAGTACCGTCAAGACCTGCATATTTCTTCGGAACTTTGTCCAGGTCGATTTGAAGACCAGGCGCCAGCTCTCCAATTGCTACGGATACACCGCCTGCACCGAAGTCGTTACATTTCTTAATGATATAGCTGACTTCCTCACGACGGAACATACGCTGGATCTTACGCTCTGTAGGTGCATTTCCTTTCTGTACCTCAGCGCCGCAGACCTCGATAGAAGCCTCTGTATGTACCTTGGAGGAACCGGTAGCACCACCGATACCGTCACGTCCGGTACGTCCTCCAAGAAGGATGATGATATCTCCCGGATCAGAATTCTCACGGATAACCGCACGTCTTGGAGCAGCACCCATAACAGCACCAATCTCCATACGTTTCGCAACGTAGTTCGGATGATAGATTTCTTTTACATAGCCGGTAGCAAGACCGATCTGGTTCCCGTAGGAGCTGTAGCCGTGAGCTGCGCCACGAACCAGCTTCTTCTGCGGAAGCTTGCCCTTCAGAGTCTCTTTTACGGAAACAGTCGGATCTGCTGCTCCTGTTACACGCATTGCCTGATATACATAAGTACGTCCGGAAAGCGGGTCACGGATTGCACCGCCAAGGCAGGTAGCTGCGCCACCAAATGGCTCGATCTCTGTCGGATGGTTGTGTGTCTCATTCTTGAAGTTAATCAGCCATTCCTCTTCTTTTCCATTTACGTCAACCGGCACTACAATACTGCAGGCATTGATCTCGTCAGACTCTTCCTGATCCTGAAGCTTGCCTTCGGATTTCAGCTTCTTCATAGCCATAAGAGCCAGATCCATCAGGCAGACGAATTTGTCGTCCCGTCCCTTATAAAGGACTTCTCTGTCGGAAAGATATCTGTTATAGGTATCAACGATAGGAGTCTTATAATCACCCTCGTCAAATTTCACCTGTGTAAGCTCAGTGGAGAATGTGGTATGACGGCAATGGTCAGACCAGTAAGTATCCAGAACACGGATCTCAGTCATGGATGGATCACGCTTCTCCTCGTTCTTGAAATAGTTCTGGATATGAAGGAAATCCTTGAATGTCATAGCAAGATTCAGGGAACTGTAGAGTTCTTTTAATGGTGCTTCTTCCATATCGCGGAAGCCATCGAAGATCTTAACATCTTCCGGGTCCTTGAACTCTGTAACCAGTGTCTCCGGCTTCTGAAGGCCTGTCTCACGGGAATCTACAGGGTTAATGCAGTGATTCTTGATTGCCTCGAATTCTTCCTCTGTAATGTCACCCTCGATCACATATGTAGTTGCAGAGCGGATGATCGGCTGTGCGTTCTCATCCAGGAACTGCACACACTGTACAGCAGAATCGGCTCTCTGGTCGAACTGGCCAGGAAGGAATTCTACGGAAAAAATATGTGCGCCATCTGCTGCCTCGAATTTCTCCAGGTAAAGGTCATCTACCGGAGGCTCGGCAAATACGGTATGGCATGCTTTCTCAAATACATCATCAGAAATATTCTCTACGTCATAGCGGATCAGTTCCCGCACGTTTGTTACAGTCTGAATGCCCAGATAAGAGCTGATCTCATGCTTCAGTTCTTTGGCTTTTACGGCAAAGGATGGTTTCTTTTCTACGTATACTCGTCTTACGTTACTCATTGGAAAACTCCTTTCGTGAATATAATATCATCAGGTGCTTGTGGCTTATATAAAGCCATGGTTGCACATTGTCGTCTATTATAGTATCATAGGTTTTATCATAAGTAAAATTAATATATCTTATATTATTTATTATTATATCTTATTATTTTTCTTTTGCCGGAAGAATACTTAAGATTATGAAATCCGGAGGTTTCACATATGGACATCAATCTTGAATTATATAAATGCTTTTATTACGTTGCCACTACTTTAAGCTTTTCGGAAGCTTCCCGCCAGCTTTTTATTTCCCAGTCAGCTGTCAGTCAGGGGATCAAAACTCTGGAGAAGAAATTGGGACGGGAACTTTTTTTCCGAAGCACCAAGAAGGTTTCCCTTACCCCAGAAGGGGAAATACTTTTCCAGCATGTGAAACCGGCTCTGGAAATGCTCTCCCAGGGGGAAGCCCAGCTACTGGCAGAGGATGGACTACAAGGACAGCTGAGAATCGGAGCAAGCGATACCATCTGCCGCTATTTTTTAATTGATTATCTGAAACGCTTTCACCAGGATTATCCCGGTGTTCGGATCAAGGTCACCAACAGCACCTCCATTGGCTGCGTGGAGCTTCTGGAAAACCGTCAGGTAGATCTGATCGTATGCAATTTACCTAATTCACGGCTTACTTCCCACACGAAAACCCAGGTGGTAAAGGAATTTCAGGACGTTTTTGTTGCCAATCCGGACTTTTTTCCAATTGAGGGTAAGACTCTGGAGATAAAAAAACTGATAGAATATCCACTCCTCATGCTCTCTTCCAAGAGCACAACCAGCGAGTATCTCCATCAGTTTTTTTCCACTCACAAACAGAATCTGATTTCGGAGGTTGAGCTTAGCAGCAATGATCTGCTTATGGATCTTGCCCGTATTGGTCTTGGCATAGCCTGTGTTCCGGATTATATGCTGCCTCCACTCCATGGTCAGGATTCCTCTCTTACCTCAGTCACCCTGAAACAACAGCTTCCTCCCAGGCAGCTGGCTCTGGTATATAATGAAACACTGCCATTCTCTCAGGCAGCCCAGAAATTTTTTGACTATTTTCTATAAAAGATGTGGGGTCAAAAGCCCCTGACTATGATACCTGCAGATTTTTTCATATTTTGATAGCTAAATATTGCCATATCATGTACAATATACATGTATGAAAAAACAATGGGAGGTATTAAATCTTATGGATCTTTCAACATTAGTAACAATGTCAAATACTTACGGAAGCAACCCGGCGTATGTTCTTGCAGGCGGTGGAAATACTTCTGTGAAAGATGACACCACCTTGTATGTAAAGGGCTCCGGTACACAGCTTGCCACAATTAAAGCAGAGGAATTCGTCGAGATGAGCCGTGCCCGTCTCAATGAGATCATGAAAACAGAATATCCGGGAAATGACACAGAGCGTGAGGCTGCATATCTTGCAGATGTAATGGCTGCAGTAACAGACGCTGATAAGACCAAGCGTCCAAGCGTGGAAGCACTGCTGCACAATTTATTTGCATATACCTATGTACTGCATGTTCACCCAACTCTCGTAAATGGTCTGACCTGCGGTAACGGCGCAAGCGCACTGTCTGAACAGCTTCTTGGAAATGAAGTTCTCTGGATCGACATCTGCAAGCCAGGATACACACTTGCACGTATCTGCTTTGAGAAAATGAACACTTACAAGGAAGAATTCGGAAAAGATGTTCAGGTTCTTCTCCTTCAGAATCATGGTATTTTTGTTGCTGCTAATACCGTAGAAGAGATTGGGGTTTTATTTGATGGCGTGATCTCCAAGCTTGAAAAACAGGTGAAACGAACCGCTGACGTAAGCAATGCTGTGACACCTGAGAAAGAGGCCGCTGCACAGAAGCTTTCCCAGCTGCTTGGACATGCTGTAGAGGTTGTACCGGCTGCTGAAGCCGACAATTTTGTAAAGGATAAAGAAGCTGCTGCACCGCTTCTGAAGCCGTTTACTCCAGATCATATTGTATACTGCGGTCCATATCCGTTATTTGTTGAGAACATTGACCAGGCGAAAGAAGCGCTGGATGCATTTATGGCTGAGAACGATAAAGAGCCACGACTGATCCTGGTTCAGGGCGTTGGTGCATTTATTATGGAAGATGACAAGGGCAAGGCTGCCAAAGCCCAGCTTCTGGTTAAGGATGCCATTAAGCTGGCGGTCTATTCTGAAAGCTTCGGCGGTCCGCTTCAGATGACAGATGACATTACTTATTTCATTACCCATTGGGAAGCAGAAGCATACCGCAGTAAGAAATAAAGAAAAGAAAAAGATTCTGGTAAAAACAGGATGTTATGATCTTGTTTTTACACAGAATCTTTTTTATGCAAAATCTACGCTATATCAGCCCGATCTGCAGTCGCTTCCACTCCTTACTGGGGCATAACAGCCTCTGCAGCCTCGATATAAGGATTGTCGATCTCATCGAAAGCTCCCTCGTCAACCTTGGCTGCATAAGCCGGGTCGATTGGCATTTTGCCAAGGACTGCTACATTTAAGGAAGCCGCAATCTCATCAATATGGCTCTCGCCAAATACCTTCAGTTCTTTCCCACAATCCGGACATTTCACATAGCTGTAGTTCTCCACAATGCCCAGAACCGGCACCTTCATCATCCCAGCCATATTGTATGCCTTCTTCACGATCATGCTTACCAGATCCTGAGGAGAGGTTACGATGACAATCCCCTGAATCGGAAGGGACTGGAATACTGTCAGCGGAACATCACCAGTTCCTGGGGGCATATCTACGAACAGGTAATCTACATCACCCCAGATAACGTCTGTCCAGAACTGCTTTACCATGTTGCCAAGGATCGGTCCACGCCAGATAACAGGAGTGTCCTCAGTTGGAAGAAGCAGGTTGATAGACATAACCTTGATTCCGTTCTTGGTCTCCATTGGGAAAATACCGGTGTCATTGGCCTGGGCAGCGCCTTTCAGACCATACATCTTCGGAATAGAAGGACCTGTAATGTCAGCGTCAAGAATTCCGACTTTATATCCCTTCTTCGCCATTTTGTTCGCAAGGGAAGCTGTCACGAAGGATTTTCCAACGCCGCCTTTCCCACTTACAACGCCAATCACATGCTTTACATTGGACATTGCGTTCATTGCAGCCTGCATGCTCTGCGGATTCTTCTTGCTCTCGCAGCCTTCACAACTTGACTTTGTGCAGGTCTTGCTGTCACATTCTTTTGCCATTTTTATATCTCCTTTTCCTTATGTGAAATGATTATCCAAACAGACATGTCGCCTATCGGCGGCATCACTATATATGAAAGTCAGCTGTATAGCGTAACTTATTTCATAAATCTGTCAATTGCATGTTCCAGTTCCTTGATTGCATCCTTATCTCCGTGCTCCACTGCATCTACAATGCAGTGCTCGATGTGATCCTGTAAAATGATCTTACCTGTATTATTAATAGCAGATTTCACTGCGGAAAGCTGAATCAACACTTCCGTGCAATCTCTGCCGTCCTCCACCATACGCTTAATGGATTCCATATGTCCAATTGCACGGGAAAGCCGGTTCAATACCGCCTTCGTCTGTGCATGACTGTGATGATGTCCGTGTTCTCCATGGGAATGCATGACGGTAGTGCCATCTTCCAGAACATGTGTATGCATATGTCCTTCTTCGCCATTCTGTCGGTGTTCCTTTGTATGTTCCTCGTTCATGTCATCCTCCTGTTTTATGTCAGCCGTTTTCTGTTACAGCCTGTCTTATAAGAATCTCCGGCTGTTGAAATTCTCTGAAGCACATCTATATATTATAACACAGTTCACTAAAATATGCACTCCTATATTTCCGAAAAAGAACATCTCTGCTTAATCTGAGATGTCTGAATATCAAATATAATGGTTCCATCCTTCAGAACTGTTTTCTCGTAAGTCACTTCTTTCCCTTTAAACTTATTTTTAACATATTCCTCTGGATCTTCAATTTCTACTTCATCTACAAACACATCTCTCATCTGATTTCTGGGACATTTGTTAAAAATTTCCCAGATTACTTCGTATTCTTTCATGCTCTCACCTGACTTTCCACAAGTTTCTTTCATTATAGATATTTTATACTTTTTTGTCAAAAATAATTGAATTTCTTCGAAGAAAATAATTGAACTTCTTCAAAGAATGTCGTATCATAGAAATATTAAAAATCAACACACATAGCCCAAAAAGGAGATATAACCATGCAGCTTTTAAAAGAACGTATTCTGAAGGATGGTATTGTTAAGCCAGGCAATATATTGAAGGTAGACAGCTTTTTGAATCATCAGATGGATATTGATCTGATCAATGAGATTGGTAAGGAATTTAAGGCTCGCTTTGCAGACTGTCCAATTACCAAGATTCTTACCATTGAAGCATCTGGTATCGGTATTGCATGTATTGCAGCACAGTATTTCCACGTTCCTGTAGTCTTCGCCAAGAAGTCCCTGAGTGTGAACCTGGATGGTGAAATGTACTGCACTAAGATTGAATCCTTTACCCATAAGAAAGTATATGATGTGATTCTTTCCAAGAAATTCCTTGGACCAGAGGATCATGTGCTTCTCATTGATGATTTCCTTGCAAATGGCTGCGCACTTCTTGGTCTGATCGACATTGTGAAGAAGTCCGGGGCTACTCTTGAAGGCGCCGGAATTGTAATTGAGAAAGGCTTCCAGCAGGGTGGACAGCAGATCCGTGATATGGGTGTCCGTCTGGAATCTCTTGCGATCATTGATTCCATGACAGATGATTCCCTGACTTTCCGCGAATAACAATAAGCAGCCGTTTCCGGCTGCTTATTATTTTATGCTTTTCCTTTTTTCACTGCCGGAACCTCTTCTGTGGTAACCTCCGGCTCCTCTTCGGGAGTCGGGGTGGGAAGTGCTTCCGGTGCGATCATATCAGACAGATAAAAACCATTATCTACCAGAATCTGATAGTTGTCCTTGTCGATCAGATTTCCATCACAGGTAACTGTACCAACAATTTTCACTCCATTATCATACTGAGAGTAATTGCTGATTTCTACATCGTCCCCTTTCAGATATGTATCTACAAGGGTAACACAGGCTTCTGCCAGATCTCTTCGATCCATCATAACCGTGAAGCCGATTTTTCCCTCCGCAACACTTTTCACTGCTTCTGCATCCGCATTCACGCCTGTGATCAGAGGCCAGTTTTCATCTCCAGGCTGAAGCTTTTCTTCTTCCAGAAGCTCCATAACACCCAGGGCAAACGCATCAGAAGCAGTACAGATAATATCCGGTGTTTTCTCCTGGGAATAAAATTCATCCACTACCGTCTGAAACTGTTTTATTGCTGAATCTGTACTCTCACGCATAATGCTGTTCTCATCAAAGGTCTGGCGGCCTGAACGACAGATCAAAGTACCGTCTTCCAGATACTCGTCCAGAACCTCCATAATTCCATTAAAAAGAAATAGAGAAGCATCATCATCCGGAGAGCCCATAAGAAACTCTATCGTACGTGATTCTTTATTTTCCCGGACTTTATCCAGATCTGCCTGCTTCACAATATTCTGTGCAATCTCTTTTCCGATAGCGCGGGTATTAAATGTAACAAAATACTTCACATTCGGCGTATCCATGATCAGGTCATCATAATCAATTACCGGAATGGATTGTTCTGATGCCTGCTCCAATACATCTGAAAGAGAATAGGGATCCACAGGGGAAATCACCAAAGCTTTCAGATTCTCATCGGTAAGAAGTTCTTTGATCTGTTCAATCTGGGTATCTGCATCATCCTCGGCAAAGTACAGTGAAGCCTCATATCCGGCCTCTTCCAGACGGGATTTCAATTCTGCACGCTCCAGGCTGCTGTTAATATCTTCCCCTTCTTCCGGAAGCAGTACACCCACCTTATCAAGAACAACCTCTGCCTTCTGTTCCTCTTCTGTATCGGTTTCTGTATTATCTGTTTTTTTACTATCTGTCTTGGTACTATCTGTTTTTGAACTGTCTGTCTTGGTACTATCTTCTGCTGTGTCTTTGCTGTCCTGTTTATCGGACTTTTTATTTTCTTTCTTTGCGGCTTCTGTATTATCCCCGGTGCCTTCGTTCTCTGTTTCAACGCTTTCCTTAACAGCCTCTGTCGCTTCGTTTTTGCCACAGCCCGCAAGAATCGTGCTGCATACCAGAAGTCCTGTAAGAATTCCTGCAATTTGCTTTTTCATAAAAAATCCTTTCTATGTTATTTATATTCCTTCAAGATTCCCTTCAAATAGTCACGATAGGCCTGAACTGCCTTCTTAGGCTTCACAAGGACAACATCACGGCCCATTTCAGTAAGCCATCCATAAAATTCTGGTGTCTCATCGACCTGTATTGCTATTACAAAATTATCCTCTTTTTCTTTGTACTGGGCATAATTTCCAAGAACCGCCTTAAGTTCTTTCTTTTTCTCTTTGCTGCACAGAAGCTTCAGTGGCTTATCTTCCTCTGAATCTGATGGTGGAAACAGCCAGGAAGGCTTCTTCTCTTTCACCTTATCAGAAGAAGTAACGGTTTCCGTAACGGCTACACTTTTTACCGGTGCTTCCTCTGTACTGCTGTTTCCTGCCACATAATATCCGGTATATTTTCCTCTTTTAAATTTAATATCCATGCCAAAGCTTCTTAATACTTCCATATCATCATAAATGCTTTTCCGCTCTGCGCTGACTCCATTTTCCTGAAGTCTGCCGATGATTTCCTGCATCGTACATGGATGTGTTTCACTGGTTTCTTGTAATATTTTTTCAAGATAAAGGATTTTTCCTTTTTGATTCGTTCCCTTTGCCATAATGTTCCCCTTATCAGCTTTCTTTTACAAAACGGTGATATACATAATCATTTGCGGCCTTTTCCTCTGTGTCATCCAGTGGAGCAAGCGAAACTGCTTTTCCATATTTTTTCTCAAGCGCATGGGCGATCAGCCAGTCTGCCAGCTGTGGATTTTTGGGAAGAAGAGGACCATGTAAATAGGTTCCGATCACATTCTTATAAACAACTCCCTCATAGCCTGTTTTCCCATCATTTCCAGAGCCATACCGAACTTTTCCAAGAGGCTTGCAATTGTTAATACAGGTTCTGCCTCCGTGGTTCTCGAATCCTACGATTGGCATGTCAAACAGGTCACTTTTCAGCACAATGTTGCTGATCAGACGTCCCTCCCCCTGCTCCGTGTAAAGATCCACCAGATCAAGTCCGGTGATGGTTCCCTGGTCTGTCTTATAATATTTTCCAAGAAGCTGGTAGCCACCACAGATAGCAATGACCACACCGCCATCCTCCACATATTTCTTAAAATCCGGCTGAATTTCCTTCAATTTCTCACAAACCAGCATCTGCTCTCTGTCGGAACCTCCGCCTAACAGCACAATGTCCAGTCGGGAAAAATCAATCTTGTCTCCCAGCTCAAACGGAATGGTCTCTGCCTCAATTCCACGCCACTGACAGCGTCTCATAAGGCACTGGATATTTCCTCTGTCTCCATACAGATTCAGGAGATCCGGATATAAATGTCCGATTGTCAGTTTCATTCCTTTTCTCCCTCCATCTTCTTAAGAATATTGTGTGTACCGAATAATGCAGTGTAGTTGACCAGCACATACAGGTTACCCACACCATCCTCCACTCTTTTTCGGATAGCTGTCTCCACATCTTCTTCCAGCATAACCGGAATGTCCACATATTTCATCCTCAGACGCATATCCTGACAGCGGATTCCGCTTACGGTAATAGAATGAATGCTCTCATCTCCAAGAAGGTCAAAATCCACATCCCACAGCCAGGAAATATCCGTTCCGTCCTGTGCATTATCGTTGATGGCAATAATAATATCCTTCTGGTTTCTGTCCTGCATAACAGCAGAAATATTCTGATTAAAGCCTGCCGGATTCTTGGCAAGATTCAGCATAACGCCTGTCCCTTTAATGCGGAACTGCTCCATACGGCCATTCTCCGGATTGAATTTCTGAAGCATGCTCTGGAAATGCTCTCCCGAAAAGCCGGCTGTGCGAAGCCCTGCATAAGCAGCCAGAATGTTATATACGTTGTAAAAGCCTTTATAATTGGCTGTAAAGCGCTTATCCTCCACCTTGAAGGACAGCTGGTCACCAACCGTTACCTCATAGGCATCATATTTTATCTTTGGTCTTGCAAAGCCGCATGACGGACATCTGTAGTCTCCTAACTGACTGTAATGATAAAAGCTGTATTCCAGTCTGGCACCACATTTCTTGCAAAAACGCCCTTCACGGATTTCGTTAGCCGCGCTCTTCTGAACAGGCTGGCTGATTCCATATGTGATATACGGATTGCCGCAATCCATTGCAAGATATGCAGAAAGTGCATCGTCAGCATTTACAAGCACCTGCATGTCCGGCACTTTGCGGATCATTTCTTCAAGGATATTCATAGTGATATCAATCTCTCCGTAACGATCCAGCTGATCTCGAAACAGATTGGTAAGAATCATATAATCCGGCTTTAAGCCTGGAAATACATGTCGGGTAGACGCCTCGTCTACCTCAATGCAGGCATAATCTGCATCCAGCCTGCCGGTAGGTCCTGCAGCCAGCACAAAAGCGGCAACAACACCGTTTAGCATATTGGAGCCGGTATGGTTGCAGACCACCTTCTGTCCTTCATTTTCAAGAGCTGCACAGAGCATATTGTTTGTAGTGGTCTTACCGTTCGTTCCACAGGTTACAAATATTTTCTTCCGCACCTGGGAGGAAAGGTCTTCCAGGATATTTGGATTGATTTTTAATGCAATCTTTCCGGCCCAGGTAACTCCCTGCCGCCCCATTTTTCTGCAGATAAAACCTGCAGATTTCGCTGCAAAAACAGCAGCCATTGTTCTGATTTTCATGTATATCTGATCCTTTTTCAAGTAATATATTCGTCTTAGTTCAGGCTGTCGGAAATCAGCACATCTGAGCAGATACCTGCAGCCCCTTTTGCCAGATAAGCCCTGGCCTTATCTTTGTCATTTATGGTATAAATATATACCAAAATGTCCCGTTCGTCAAAAATTTTCTGCACTTCTTCAGACCAGTAGTCCCAATAGATGGTGACCGCCTTGATCTGATTGGTCTTACAGAAGTCTGCAATGCTTGTAAGCTCTTCTGTTGAATAATCCTGCCACAAAGAGTATATATAAGCAGGGAACCTATATAAAAGCGCTGTACCGGGATACATGGCTGCGTTATACACCTGTGGGATGATCTGCCCCAATGTATGTTCAACACCTGCATTTATGGCTATTTCCCTGTACTGCGCATAGTCCTCAAGGGTTCTCTGATAATTTCGCACAGAATATTGCTTGGAATCCAGCATTACAAATGCATCTGGATATTTTTCCAAAAGCTTCAATAAATCCTCAAATGTCATAGGGGTGTATTTTCCATATATGGGTTTATTTAAAAACTCTTCCAGGGAAAGGACCTTACGCTCTTCCCCTTCCCACTGTCCAAGTGACTCCTTCCAGTTGTGACGGCACACCCACACACCATCACTTGTCTGTGTCAGATCCACCTCAAAAAGGCGGCTTCCTTTATCATAATAATTAATAAAGCTCTCCCGGGAATTCAGATATGTGAGATCATCCAGGCCTCCCAGAGCGTGTGTTATGATAGGATAGTTTTCCCAGCTAAATCCCGGCGTATCCACAGATTTGCCTTCTTGGGTCTCATACCTGGCTGAACCTGTCAGGATCCAGGCGAGCAAACATATTTCCAATAGTAAAATAAACTTTCTCATATAGATGTCTTCTATAAATCAGGTGTCTTCTGTAAATTAAGAAAAAAGAGATATCTACGAAACGTAAATATCTCTTTTAATATGATCAGTAATTCAGTTTCGGATTAAACCAGCTCGATGAGCACTTCCATAGCGCCATCACCTTTACGCTGTCCAATCTTAACGATTCTGGTGTATCCACCGTTACGGTTAGCGTATTTTGGTGCGATCTCCTCGAACATTTTCTTAACCATATCTACATCTTTGGTGTTTTTCTTCTTGCCAGCGCCCTTAGCCGGAACTTCTTTAACCGGGTAGAACACTTTCATCATCTGACGACGAGCGTGAAGTCTGGATGGAGCATCTTTTGTGATCTGCTTCTCAACTTCATCGTAAACAGTTTTCTTCTTACCGTCTACAACTTCTTTTACTCTCTTGCCTTCAGCGTCTTTTCTTGCAACCTTAGCTGTTACAGTAACAGTCTCAAAGTTGTCTTTCTCGCGAACTGCCATAGCTACAAGACCTTCAGCGATCTTACGGATCTCTTTAGCCTTAGCTTCTGTTGTAACGATTTTGCCGTTGTATAACAGATTTGTAACCTGGTTTCTTAACAGAGCTTTTCTCTGGTCAGCTGTTCTGCTTAATTTTCTATATTTTGCCATTTAATTTTCCTCCATCTGTGGGACAGCAATCCACGCTTGTTCGGTCTTACTGGATTGCTGCTTAGCAAATCCCCACTGTAATATTCTTACTCTTCGGTTGGCTGAAGCTGTAAGCCCAGCTCTTTCAACTTAGCAAGTACTTCTTCTAAGGACTTACGTCCAAGATTACGTACTTTCATCATGTCGTCGGAAGTCTTATTGCAAAGTTCCTCAACCGTATTGATGCCAGCTCTCTTCAGACAGTTGTAAGAACGAACGGAAAGTTCAAGCTCATCAATGCTCATTTCAAGAACTTTTTCTTTCTCATTGTCTTCTTTCTCGATCATAACCTCAGCGGTCTTAGCGTTCTCAGAAAGGTCAATGAAAAGACTTAAATGCTCACTTAAAACCTTAGCTGCAAGGCTTACAGCCTCATCAGGATCAAGTGTGCCATTGGTATATACGTCAAGTGTCAGTTTATCAAAGTCTGTAACCTGACCTACACGTGTATTCTGCACAACCATATTGACTCTCTCAACCGGGCTGTAAATTGCATCGACTGCGATTACACCGATTGGCATGTCATCTGATTTGCCCTTATCCGCGCTCACATAACCACGGCCTTTTGTAATGGTAAGTTCCATTGCAAGTCTGCAATCCTTACCACCATTTAAGGTAGCGATTACCTGATCCGGATTCATGATCTCGATATCCTGATCAGCCTGAATATCAGCTGCTGTAACAACACCTTTGCCCTCACACTCAATGTATGCGGTCTTCGGCTCATTGTCAGAACTGTTATTCTTAATTGCAAGACTCTTAAGATTCATGATAATCTCTGTCACGTCTTCTTTAACGCCCGGAATAGAGCTGAATTCGTGAAGAACACCATCAATCTTAACCTGGCTTACTGCTGCTCCCGGCAGGGAGGACAGCATAATTCTTCTAAGAGAATTGCCAAGTGTAGTACCGTAGCCTCTTTCAAGAGGTTCCACAACGAATCTTCCAAATTTCTTATCTTCAGATATCTCGGTAATTTCGATTTTTGGCTTATTAAAATCAAACACTATTAATTTCCCTCCTTCTGGGTTGTATGCAATTGAGGGTATTATCAGGGCTCATTATTTGGAGTACAACTCGACGATAAGCATCTCATCTACAGGAACGTCGATTTCTTCTCTTGTAGGAAGCTCTTTCACAACGCCCTTAAGGTTCTCCTGATCAGCCTCAAGCCAGTTCGGAACAAGTCTTCCAGCTGTTACTTCCAGGATTCCTTTGTATCTCTCAGAACCTTTGCATTTCTCTTTGATCTCGATGCTGTCGCCAGCTTTTACGAGATAAGAAGGAATGTTAACGCATTTTCCATTTACAAGAACGTGCTTGTGGTCAACGATCTGACGAGCTTCTTTTCTTGTTCTGGCAAATCCCATACGGAAAAGAACGTTGTCAAGTCTTGTCTCAAGCATGATCATCAGGTTCTCACCAGTCTGACCTTTCATTCTGTCGGCTTTCTTGTAATAGTTACGGAAAGGTTTCTCCAGAACGCCATAAATGAATTTTGCTTTCTGTTTTTCTTTTAACTGAAGACCGTACTCAGATACTTTACGGTTTGCACGTTTTAACTGTCTTGTGGATTTTTTGTCAATTCCTAAATAAATTGGATCCATTCCAAGGGATCTACATCTTTTCAGGACCGGTGTTCTATCTACTGCCATCTTGGCTTACCTCCTAATTCAATTAGACTCTTCTACGTTTTGGTGGACGGCATCCGTTGTGCGGAACCGGAGTTACGTCACGGATACTTGTTACTTCAAGACCGCATGCCTGAAGGGCACGGATAGCAGCCTCACGACCTGATCCTGGTCCTTTAACCATTACGTCTACTGTTTTTAATCCATGAATTAAAGCAGCCTTTGTTGCAGTCTCAGCTGCCATCTGTGCTGCATAAGGGGTAGATTTCCTTGAACCTCTAAATCCCAGACCGCCGGCACTTGCCCATGAAAGAGCATTTCCTTCGCTGTCAGTCAGAGTAACAATTGTGTTGTTAAAAGAAGACTGGATATGTGCCTGTCCGTGTTCAACGTTTTTCTTGACACGACGTTTTGTTGTCGCTTTCTTAGTTGTTTTTGCCATTTTAAAACTAACCTACGCTTTCCTTAATCAATTAAAATTTATAGTTAGGATACTGAATTATTTCTTCTTATTTGCTACTGTTCTCTTCGGACCTTTGCGAGTTCTAGCATTAGTCTTAGTCTTCTGACCACGAACCGGAAGTCCTTTACGATGACGGATTCCTCTGTAGCATCCGATTTCCTGCAGTCTCTTAATGTTCAGGGCGATTTCTCTACGAAGATCACCTTCTACCATCATTGTCTCATCAATGACAGCCTGAAGTCTCTTAACTTCATCATCAGTCAGGTCTCTGACACGTGTGTCAGGATTTACATTTGCCTGAGCAAGGATTTTGTCTGCACTTGGTCTTCCGATACCATAAATATAGGTAAGACCGATTTCAATTCTTTTCTCTCTTGGTAAGTCTACACCAGCTATACGAGCCATGTACTGTTTCCTCCATTTTCTTCACTGAAAGTTCTGCGTTCTGTACACCACTTGTATCAGATACAAGGTGAAATGGGGTGCATCTGCACGCACGCTTTCTATTTCTTAGTTCCTAATTGGGGTGCCTCGGTATAACACCCAGCTGCTTTTGGCGATTCGCAGCCTTTCCGAAATTTGCGGCCAACGGGCCAACGTTGCCTCCGGTATTAGGCAATACATGCTTAGTTCATTATATGTCAGATGATACAACCCATCCGGGTGTTTCACCTGCAGCCGCATTCACAAACACGGGATAAATCAACCCTGACGCTGTTTGTGCTTTGGATTCTCACAGATAATTCTGATAGAACCTTTTCTCTTAATGACCTTGCATTTCTCGCAGATCGGTTTTACAGATGATCTTACTTTCACTGGAAATCCTCCTTCCGTAAAATATAGCATTAAAATCTGCAGTTTAGGGCGCAGTTATACACACGTACAAGCGCGTCCGCATTGTATTGTAGCATTATGGTCTACAAAATGCAAGCAGTTTTTTAAATTTTTTTTACATTTTTCTAATTTTTTTAGTTTCTGAAAGTTTGAAACATTTTTTCTATGTTCATTTGCTTCTATAATAGAAGAAACTCCTGTACCATGGGAGCTTTTCCCCAGGCACAGGAGTTTTATATTCATTAATCCGAATTTGCTATTAACGAATCTGAATTACTTATCTCGCCAGATGATTCTTCCCTTGGAAAGATCATATGGGGAAAGCTCCATTGTTACTTTGTCTCCTGGAAGAATACGGATAAAGTTCATGCGCAGCTTGCCGCTGATATGAGCAAGTACAACATGTTTGTTTTCAAGTTCCACTTTAAACATTGCGTTTGGCAGCTTCTCTAAAACAGTGCCTTCTACTTCAAGTACATCTACTTTTGACATTTTATACCTCCTGTATCGCCTTAATGATAATGATTAATACTCTGTGAGTGTCAGAATCTCCGGTTCGCCATCTGTAATCAGTATGGTGTTCTCATAATGTGCGGAAAGGGAACCATCCA
>CAKRRG010000004.1 GCA_934394545.1 uncultured Blautia sp. | reverse complement strand
CTCTTTGGAAAAGAACAGGACATGGCAGTGATTGCCAGACATTTATCTCCCAGTACATCGTGGGCAGTTTTCAACAGAAATGTGGAATCCACACCACTGGAAAAAGCTACGGCCACGCTGCCAAGACTGCGTAAATATTCTTTCAGGTTTTCGTATTTATTCTGCTGTTCTTTGGTTGCAGTGATTTCACTCATTTGATTATTCTCCTTTGACAAGTTGGATACTATTTGGTGGGTTCATGTTACTATAGAAGCCCCAGTATGTCAATCGGATTAGTTGAACTGAGGTTTAAGTATAAGATATCCTTTCTCAGAAAAAGGACTGTCGGAGTGAAATGCTTTCTTGAAGCAGTCACTTGCGACAGTCCTTTTATTTTCTTTATAATATAGAAATTACTCGGTGAACAGCGGTGTAGAATAATATCTGTCACCAGTATCCGGAAGAAGTGCTACGATCACTTTTCCCTTGTTCTCAGGTTTCTTCGCATAATTAATTGCAGCGCTTAATGCAGCACCGGAAGAGATTCCAACCAGGATTCCTTCTTTGTGTGCAAGAAGCTTCGCTGTGGCAAATGCCTCATCAGCCTCTGCTTTATAAATCTCATCATAAACCTTGGTATTCAGAACATCCGGAACAAAACCGGCGCCGATTCCCTGGATCTTATGCGGGCCTGCTTTTCCCTCAGATAATACCGGAGAGGTAGCTGGCTCAAGTGCTACAATCTTCACATCCGGGTTCTGCTCTTTCAGATACTCACCTGTTCCTGTAAGAGTTCCACCTGTACCAACACCTGCGATGAAGATATCAACCTTTCCCTCAGTGTCCTTCCAAATCTCCGGACCTGTAGTAGCCTTGTGTACTGCCGGGTTCGCCGGGTTCACAAACTGTCCCGGAATAAAGCTGTTTGGAATCTCTGCTGCAAGCTCACTTGCCTTGGCAATAGCGCCCTTCATTCCCTTGGTTCCATCTGTAAGAACAAGCTCTGCACCGTATGCCTTCAGAATGTTTCTACGCTCAACACTCATAGTCTCCGGCATGGTAAGAATAATTCTGTAGCCCTTAGCTGCTGCAATAGACGCAAGACCGATTCCTGTATTTCCAGAAGTTGGCTCGATGATTACGGAACCTTCCTTCAAGATTCCCTTCTGCTCTGCATCCTCGATCATAGCCTTGGCAATTCTGTCCTTAACGCTTCCTGCCGGATTAAAGTATTCCAATTTTACAAGAACAGTAGCTTCCAGCCCAAGCTCCTTCTCAATATTTGTAACCTCTACAAGTGGGGTGTTTCCGATTAATCCAAGTGTTCCCTTATAGTATGCCATATCTATCCATTCCTTTCCCGGCGAATCGCCTGTTTCCTTCTCCAGAATCAATTGTCCTTATTTCTTATTGATTTACTTGGTTATTTATTTGTTAAATGGATAATACCACTATTAACCCACTATGTCAATAGGTTTTTGGGATTTATTTTTCAGATGCCAAGCGGGGGCTTACTCGATTCGGTTAAATCTCGCTTTCTGTAACCTCACACACCATTTCATATGCATCCTCCAATGCATCCAGAGCCTCAGTCAGCGTATCAAGCTTTCTGTCATCCACTCCATCATCTTCATACTCCTGGATCAGCTCGGAAAACTGGTTCTTCAGCTCTTCCATGTAATCTGCCACCTGCTGTAATTTTTCCTCTTTTTCCAGCACAGATGATAACTCAATGATTTTTCCCATAATATAAGTTTCTCCTTTTTCTGTATTCTGCCATATTGCTATATTTTCTTTGAGCGTGTTTAATCAACTTGTCTACTCATTATATAATTCTTTAAATATTTCCAGATATTCCTGTTCCACCGCTGCAAACGGCCGCACTGTATAATCCAGTTCAAAATGCAGTTTCGGAGCCTCCCCTGACTGTTTGTCTTCCAGAAGAACCTCTAAATCATACCAAAGAAGGTCATCATCGATTTCTTTCAATCGCCGGCCTTCCTCGTCTGTCAGATTACTTCCCAGAAACTTCTCATAAATCACCTGCAAAAGCTGATCTTCCACTTCCCGGTACCGTGGCATCTCCTGCTTCAGCGGACGCGGCACATCTGACATATAGCATTCACTTGCATCATGCAAAAGGCATGCCAATGCCTGACGCTTGGAATAGCCTCGCCCCAGCGCCTCCTTCGCGCAGCAAATACAATGCTCCCCGACAGACCAGAAAGAACTCACATGTCCATTTCCCCGACAGATCAGCGGCAGCGCATGTGCAATGTCCAGAATATCAATTTTCTCCGCTTCCGGATGTACCGGATCAAAATGTTTTCTCGTGTATGTGGTTATGTAACTCATAGGATGCCTCCTTTGTTGCTTTGGGGAACCCTGCTGTTCCCCAGTTCTTCATTCATATTTTTTACAACACACCTGCTACTTTTCCTGTCCTAAATATTGATCTCAAAAATCACAATCCTCTCCCGCGGATTTTCCCCGTCGAACAGGTCACGGCAGTTGATTTCATCTACAAACATTAATTCATCCACTGTCATCAGATAGGAAATGTATTCGTCCTGGGGATAATAGAAAAACAGCAGCAGTTCCCGAGGGTTCTCATAACAGGAAGCAATTACTGCGGCAATCACTTTCCTAAGGATCTCAATGGAAAACGGGTTGAAGAAAAAGACGCGGTCCACTTCCGTGGGAACCTGGTAATTCTCCGCGTTTTCCAGCAAAAATGCGGTGCGCTCACCGGAAATCCCACTCTTTTTATTTTCACAGGCTATTTCAAAAATCCTGTCATCGTACTCAATTCCAATAGCATGGCAGCGCGTCTGATACGTCATAAAAAGATCCACGCGGCCTTTGCCGCAGCCGTAATCAAGAAGCACATTCTTCTTGCGGATATATCCGCTGTTTGCCAGGCGCTCCAATACAGAATAAGGCGTTGGCTCGTAAGGATAACGGTACTGATCCGATCGGGAATCATCCCGGCCGGTGGTTTTGATCTTCAGGAGTTTGTCCCATCTGGTTTCACTTGTATTCATCCTACTGCTCTTTTCTTTTTCTTGCAAGATACTCATCCAGTTCTTTCTTGATTTTCTCCGGGATTTCCCTTGCAACCGGACACACTGCTGCATTTGCAAAACGCTCTGTAAACTTCGCCAGAAAATCAATATCCCACTGCAGTTGCTCCATGGACATAACATCCTTCACATCGTACCGGCAATGGATTGGTGCCACATTGGAGCTGGCAATTCTGGCAAAGGAGAGCGCCGGAATCCCACTGTCTGCAAAAGGTGTAGAATCACTGGAATACACCCCGGTCTTTGCCTCAATTGGAAAACCGATTTCTGCCGCCATGTAAGAAATATAATGTGCCAGCTTATCCTCTGCGGAAACACAGGAGATAAATTTACCCATGTAGGTTCCAATCATATCCAGATTAATGTTCAGCACTATTTTGTCCAGTTCCTCTTTATGCTCCTTCACATATGCCTTAGAGCCCAGAAGCCCTCTCTCCTCACTTCCGCAGAATACGAAACGAAGACTATAGTTCAGTTCTTTTCCCTTCATCTGTTCCATAATTCCAAGCAAGCCTGCACAGCCACTCATATTGTCATAAGCGCCATGAGATAAAGAAGTGGAATCGTAATGGGAACTAAGCACAATAAACTCATCCCTTTTGCCCGGAAGCTCTGCAATTACATTGTGGGACTCCCCATCGTACTCTTTCTGGGAAACCTCCAGTCGAATATTCTTCACCTTATTTTTCACCAGCTCCACAGCCTGGCTAGAATGGATCATGGCGCAAAGGACTTTCCGTTCTTCCCCTACAACGGCCTCGCGCAGATCCCGCTGGTCAATATCTGTATTTGGATAATACATATTTCCGTACTGAAAAATAATACCCTTTGCGCCTGCTTTCATCAAGTCCTGGTAGACAAAAAATCCCACTCCCTGAGTGTCCATCAGTACAATTTTATCTTTTGCACCTGCTATGGAAACAGGATCAGTTCCCGGCATATAGTAAAGCTCTCCTTCTACGCTGCCACTGCCACAGCAGTTAAACGCCTTACAGGTGATTTCCTTTCCATCTGCAAACAAATGCGCAGATTCAATCTCTCCCATAGCAACCCGAAAAGCCTCCAGATGAGCTGGCACTCCCAGTTCCTCACACTGCGCTTTCAGAAACTCTGCAACCTGCAGTTCCTCCTTCGTGCCACTTGCGTGGACAAAATCGGTGGATTTAAAAATATTGGTTAAATTCATGATGGTTTTCTCCTTTGTGAATGTGTTATATACGTTTATATTTCTTACTCCGCCCACTTATACCTCAATTTATATCTGCTGAAGCATTTATAATCCAAATACTTTTCTTTCTGCAAACGTCCAATCACCATATAGGGCATTACTTTTTGTGATTCAGCAAATTTCTTAATCGCTTCAATACTATAGTCATGCCTATTAACAAATTCCGTGTATTTATCTTTATCTATAATTTTATCTCTCGCAAATAAATCAGCAGCAGCTTCCTTCTCTTCATCAGACCCATCATCCACAAATTTATTCGTCTTTCCGATATCTCCATTCACAATATGACCTAATTCATGGAATAAAGAAAACCAGAATATATCTGCATATGCACCTCTTATAGTAAGCACCATCTGATACGTTTTATCTCTCTTTTGATTTATATACCCTTGAACCGGAGCTCCCCGAAAATTTTTTACAACCGAAAAGTCAATGCCATAACAAGCCATTGTTTCCTTTAATTCTTTTTGGATATTTGCGTTTGGATTTCGCATGATGCTTTTAATCTCATTTATCAGCTGATCAATTTGTAAAACATCGAATTGAGGATAAATTCTCTGGCTTTCTGCTGTATTCTGACACATTATAATCCAAGCACCTAACACATATGAATCAACTACATTATTTGCCATTCTAAATGCCCCGTTTGGCACAATATCTTTTAAACATGCAAGATTACTAATCTGTAATTCTTTTCGCAAAGATAATATTGATTCATCCTTTTTTTCACCTATGGGAAGTCTTCCTTTTTGGCGAAGATATTTCACAATATCTTTTAAAGATTCTCTCGCACTCCGTTCTTCTTCTGTAATGCTTTGTTCTTTATTAAACTCCAACAATTCGGCATCGTAATTAGCCTGCAAATTAAGCCAAAAGGATTTTGGAACTCCCAACGCATATTCTAAACTAAAAGCAAAATTTGCAGAAATATCTTTTTTTCCTGCGATAACATTGCTCACATATGCAGTTGAAACCCCAGTTCTGGCTGCTAATTCGGCCTGTGTAATTCCACGATCTTCTAAAACATCTGCAATTGTTTCCCCGGGATGTATTATCAATTCACGGGATATACCAATTTTCTTTACTGCCATGGTAATCACTCACTCCCTCCACTTCTATTTCTGTACAGATCATAACTGTATCCTGTGTAGCGTTTGGCTCCAAAATAAGCCGGACATTTGCTGCCACATGTAGCGAATACCTTATGTTGAGATAACTAGTTAAAGGTTCCGGTTTCCCCAGCCCTAACGCTAAAAAATCTCCAAAATGTTCTGCAGCTTCAAGTCTGTCCATATGTTTCTTTATGGTTCTAACCCACTCAGTAGGCAGCTTCTTTTGCAATTTTCTATAATCGGTAAAATATTTCTCCACTTTACTATTAGCATATATTATTTTCAATAATATAGTATTTCTTTAAGTTAACCATTTGGTTAATATAACTGTATCATTATATTCCAGAGCTGTCAATTCATTTCCTGTATGAATTTTTTACAGGTTCAGTCCATTCTCTAAAATATAATTTGTAAACAGTAACAACAAAAAATCGTTCGACATTTTACGACACACAAGCCCCATATTTTGCCATAAAAAAATGGCCATGCGAACTCTCGCACAGCCATCTATCTCTCTTATCATATTCCCTTTTCTCACACAAACGGATTATAAAATCTCCCCCACCGTATAGTCACCGTCAGGCTTACTGCCAGCAGCAGCACCCCAACTCCAATTGCCACGAAGTCCCTTTTCTCAAAAGGTCTCTTCATGTACCAGGTTCTCTTTTTATCTTTTCCGAACCCACGCAGCTCCATTGCATTGGAAATAGTATCGATCCGGTTCAGGCTGGTGAGAATCAGGGGCAGAAGAATATTCACCGAATTCTTCAGCCGGGCAAAAAAGTGCTCGTTTTTTCCAAGCTCCACACCTCTGGCCTGCTGGGCCTGGCTAATGCTGTGGTAATCACGCTGAATGTCTGGAATGTAACGAAGAGCAATTGCCACAGAATAACCCACTTTGTAGGAAATTCCAATACTATTCAAGCTTGCAGCAAACTCACTTGGGTTCGTTGCAGAAATAAATAAAATTGCGACCGGCAGCGCAACAAAATATTTCAGAGAAATATTCAACATATAAAACAGCTGCTCTGCAGTCAGATCATACCGCCAGAACAGGTGGCAGAGCACATGTCTGGTTCCGTACAATGTGGTTCCCTGATTTGGATCAAACAGGAAAATAAACAGATTGTTCAGCAGCAGGAATACCAGCATGAAAATCATCATAAACCGCACTTCGCGGAACTTAATTTTACTCAGCTTAAACGCTGCCAGACTCACTGCAAACAGCCCTAACAGCACCCAGGTATTATAAGTGAGCATACTTGCAAAGGTAAAAAGCAGGAAAAAGGCCAGCTTGGTAGTTCCGGTCAGTTTGTGGATCACACTTTCCCTTGGCAGATAATTCAATACCGTCTTAGCGGCCATGACTTCTCACCTCCCTGTCCTCTTCAATGAAACGCTGTACAAACTCTTCCGCAGGACTGATTCCCAGCTGGTTCGCCAGGGTAAAAAGACTGGTCTCCTTCAACGCCGCCTGCGAAATCAGTTTGGGATCACAAAGCACTGCAGCTGCACTTCTGTCCGCGATCAGTCTGCCGTCAGCAAAAACCAGTGCCCGCGGCGTATACTCCAGCATCAGATGCATATCATGAGTGATCATTACAACCGTTACCCCTTTTTCATTCAGCCCCCGAAGAAATTCCATGATTTCTGTATAATGGCGAAAATCCTGTCCGGCTGTCGGCTCATCCAGAATGATCAGTTCCGGATCCTGCACAAGCACACTTGCTATCGTAACACGCTTCTTCTGCCCGAAGCTAAGCGCAGAAACCGGCCAGTTACGAAATGGGAAAAGTCCGCAGACCTTCAAAGTCTCCTCCACTTTTTCCCGGATTTCTTCTTCGCTTTTTCCCATATTGCGAAGACCAAGTGCAACCTCCTCAAAAATCATAGTCTTGGAAATCATCTGGTTGGGATTCTGCATCACATAGCCAATATGTTTGGCTCTGTGGCGGATATTTTCCTGCAGAAGATCCCTTCCCTGGAAAAGGATTTCACCCTGATCTGGTGTCTCGAAACCACAGACCAGCTTGGAAAAAGTAGATTTCCCGGCACCGTTTTTCCCCACAATGCTGACCATTTCACCCTTGTGGATCGTAAGAGAAACATCCCGTAAGGTCTGCTTGCCTCTCTCATAACCAAAGGTAAGATTTCTGACTTCAAGCAGCGGCTCACGTTCTTTCTCAGCCTCTGCTGCCGGACGGGACCAGAACCAGTCTGTCATTTTCTTCCGGTCCACATCATCTATTACAACAGAATCAACATGCGCCGGCTTCTTCGCAGGAACCAGCTCCACACCTGCATAACGCAGCGCCGTAAGATAAAGAGGCTCGCGGATTCCATTTTCTTCCAGAAGTCTGGTGGACAAAAGCTCATCCGGGTGAAGGTCTGCCAGGATTTTCCCATCTCCCATAAGAACAATACGATCCACATCACGCCACAAAACATCCTCCAGACGATGCTCAATGATCACCACCGTAGTATCTGTTTTTTCCTGAATCTCGTCGATCAGCTCAATCGTCTGCTTCCCTGTAGCCGGATCCAGATTGGCCAGCGGCTCGTCAAACAGCAGAATCTTTACCTGGTCTACCATTACACCTGCCAGGCTGACACGCTGCTTCTGTCCGCCAGAAAGTTCGTGGGGTGCAAAATCCAGATGATCCTGGATTCCGACTAGTTCTGCCGCGTGACGGGTGATCTCATGCATTTCATCCTGCGGCATGCAGCTATTCTCCAGGGCAAAGGCAATATCCTCACCAACTGTCAGCCCGATAAACTGACCATCCGGATCCTGCAGCACAGTTCCCACATGTGCAGAGAGCTGAAAGATACTGCTCTTTGGCGCATCAACACCATCCACGATCAGTTCCCCGGTAAATTCTCCCAGATTGGAAAAAGGATTCAGACCATTGATGCAGCCTGCCAGAGTGCTTTTTCCACAGCCTGAGGGTCCTGCGATCAGAACCCGTTCACCCGGGTAAATATCCAGATTAATTTCCTTCAGCGTAGGCTTCTTCTGTGCCCGGTACTGAAAAGAAAAATTCTTAAAAGAAATTATAGGAGATTTTTTCTCAGTCATATAATACCTCTAAAATCAAATGATGTTGGGGCAAAAGGTTTTTTGCCCCCTTTGATACCATCTCAACAGGATAACACGAATTCCCTGAATCTACAATAAGATTTCACAGGAAACAGGAAAAAGCCCCGCTGCAGGCTCATATTCATAATTCAGACGGATTATAAATATAAACCTCAACAAGGCTTTTTTCCTATTTCTTTTCGAGATTTTCAGCTCAATTATTCCTGATCCAGAGAACCTTTCTTCGCAATTGTCTTGGTATAAGCCAGAATCAGAAGTCCACCAACTACAATCCCTGTAATTGCATTGGATACTGCTGCGAATGCACCCTGGGCAAATACCTTATTCACAGGCTCAGCGTAGATTAGAATATCAAGTGCCGGAGCAACCAGGATCCAGCTAAGTGCATGTGCAATCACATTGGCGATTGCAAAGATAACAACCTTGCCTTTGCCGAAATCGCCTTCCTGAACCTGAAGCTTCTTCGCAAACAGACCTACTACAATACCTACAACTGCAGATGCGATAACCCAGCTCCACCATGGGCTTCCACCCCAGGACAGGTCGATCAGGGTATGTCCGATAAAACCGATCAGACAGCCTGCAACCGGGCCATACATTGCTGCAAGAAGTCCAAGTACTGCATACTGAAGGCTGATGTTTGTGTTCGGAACCGGGCTTGGGATTGCCACAAAACGTCCCAGCACAAAGAACAGTGCCGCACCGATACCAATGGCAACTACGGTTTTGATACTATTGTTGTTTTTCATAGCTCTTTCCTCCTACTATGTGTCTTAACACGCTATAGTATACGCTTTATTAAGAGCTTGTCAATCTGAATCACAAAGACCAGCTAAATTTATATCCACTATTGTAAAGAACGCCGTCCAGTTCCAGATAAATATCCCATTCCTGACCTTCCAGACCATCTACCGCTGTCCATCCCTTTACGGTAACATTTGTTCCATTGTCACCAGCAGCTGCTGTCTGAGTCAGATTATAGGCCCGCTTGGAATCGCCGCTTACCAGAATCATTTTTCCCGGCACCAGCTGATCTGCTGCTGCCTCCGTCTGATAGCTTCCGTTTACACTGATTTTACTTCCGTCCAAAATGAAGCTCCATCCATCCGGCAGAGCCACTGCACCGCTCACATCTGTATCCGCTTCCTCATAAGCAGTCTCACCAAGAGATCCGTATACCTCAGGTACCGCTGCTGCATCATATTTGCCCTCTGTATAAAGGGGCATTCGGAAAGAACGGTAAGTCAAAGCGTTATAGGTATCACCTGATATGGTAATCTCGAAGCTTAATTCTCCCTTATCAACCTGATCGATATATGTGGTTTTTATCAGCCCCGGTACAAACATATCCTTAGGATAGTAGTCACTTCGATTTTCCTCATCGTTATGTAAATGAGAACCGGCAGTGATCCACAGATGGTCACTGGTTCCATCCAGGGAAACCACACCGGAAATCCAGTCTGCATACCAGTCTGCGCCCCGCTCTTTTCCATATTCACAAACCTGGGAAACTGTCATATTCTCTGTGTCAATCCTGTAAACAACTGCTCTTGAATATACGTCATCACCACTTACACGACTGTCACCATCTACACGCTTTACCTTTGCCGTGCCATTGTCAAAAAGGGCAATGTCTCCATTATCCAGAATCGATACATTATGCTGTGCGTAGAACCATTCGAAGCCTTCCCCCTCTGGAGTAAAGAAATAAGACTGATACTCCTCGCCCCATCCGGCAGGATCACCCAGAATCCACGCCAGCGATTTATCCTCCTTATTTACTGCCACAATAGCATCCTTATGTCTGGCAGAAAGTAAGACCAGATTGTTCTTGACGTCATAGGCAAGACCATTATTATGGAACCAGTCAGCTTCCTCACTTCCATCCGAATCCATAGAGGCAGACTGTCCTTCCTCCGTTCCCATAAGCTCTTTCATATCCAGTTCCCACACTACTTCACCAGTCTTGCGGTCAATTTCCACCACATAATCTTCCACTGTGCTAAGATCCGGGCTGTCAGAGGCCACCAGCAGATTGCCATCTGGCAATTCCACAAAATCATGATGCTGGCCACCTGGAATCATATATTCCCCATAGATTTTTCCCAACAGATCAGTTTCGATCATACCCTCTTTATAATAGCTGGCTTTTAGGACGTAAGAAGCCGGCATAAGAAGATGTCCATTCTCCAGCTGATGCACGCCAAGAGTTCCCCCCATATTCGTATAGAAACGGATATCACCAGCAGCATCTACGGCATACAAGGAGCCCATAGTTGAGCAGATAAAAGTAAGATTGTTATAATCGTAGCTTTCTTCATTTTTCATCTCAGTGGAAATGATTCCATAGTCCACATGAATATCCTCTGTCGTTACCTGAAATGTAGCAGAGGTTCCATCATCCAATGTGATCACAACCTCTGTAGTATCATTATTATAAAGTCCATAAATTGGAACAATATGATCCTTCTCCGAATCAAAAGTACCTGTCACATCATTTTCCGATGATTTCCCCTTCACAGTGATCGTTCCGCCACAGGCTTCCTCCGTGGAAAAAACAGCCACTGCACTTAAAGGAGAAGTGCCATAGGGATTTACTACGACCAGAGCCTCATCCAGGGAATAACCATTCTTGGCTTCCTGAAGAAGAGCTTCATCTACTGACTTCTGCTGTGCAAAACGATCCGTCAGTTCCAATTTCTCAGCCTGAGCTTCCACAGCACTCCCAACCGCTTCTGTCTCAGCTGCTTTCGTCCTTTCCCCAGGTGTTACCGCCGTAATCACCCCCACAGCCATTGCAATTGCCATAAGTGTTACAGCTGTTTCCATAAATTTTTTATTTTTCATGCAGCCCTCCTGTATGCATTCATACTCCTCTGTTCTGTCACACTCTTAACGTTTTCACATCATAATGCGCAGTGATATTCTTCTGCTTCAAATGCGTAGTCCAATTCCAGCCCTTCTGAATCCTCTCCGATTTCAAATGCGATCCATCCCTCATTAGAACCGAAGTTTAATGCAGTTCCTGCCATGCGGGTCATTCCAAGCTCTGAAATAAAATCATCTTCCACTCTGGTGTACTCATTTCCTTCGCTATCTTTCAGCTTCAGATTGGCCCAATCGAAGTTTTCTTTGCTTCCATCTTTTTCAATTTTCATTTTTATAAGGCAGAACGTCTTACCTGCGTCAGCCTCCTTTTTGTAATCATTGGTCTCAACACCGGTATAACCAAGGCTTACACTTACATTCTCTAAGGAACTATTGATTTCCACATCCTCAACTGTAATATTCCAGCCTGCTGCCGAAATCACACTTCCTATGTCACCGTCTGTGCCTTTTTCATTTTCATTCTCAGCAACATCTTCTTCGCTGTCCTTTGTCTCATCTGCTGTATTTTCTGCATCTTGGGTATTCTCTGCATCTTTGGTACTCTCTGTATCTTTGGTACTCTCTGCCTCTTGGGTACTCTCTGCGTCTTTGGTGCTCTCTGTGGCTGTTCCGCTTGCATTCTTGTCTTCACTTGTGCCTCCGCAGCCAGCCATCAGACCAGCTGCCAGAACTACTCCCATCATCTGCACTACTATTTTTTTCTTCATTTTCTTACTCCTCAAATCACCATATATGAAATCACTTTATAGTTACACTTTGCTCTGTATCATAATATCCATCCTGATACATTACATAAATCTTATACTCATCTGGCTCCAGTCCCTGCATCGGTACTGAAATATGTTCATAAAACTCCAGATAATCCTTATCGCGAAGCTCAATGCCTGTTGTGTCATACACATAGGTATTCTCTTTTCCGCTGAAAATAATCTGTGAAATCTGGTGGTCATAGGTTCCCACATAAAGCACCCGGCCGGTACGGCTAAAGGTAACCGTTTCATTCCCTAATACCTGCTCCGGCACCTCTAATGCTTCCTCATCCTCTACCTTTACCGGCTGTATCAGTTCGCCCAGAATATAATCCTCTTGTACCTCTAAAGCTGCTGCCAGATCGTTATAATCAAATTTCATCTCAGACGCACGATAAAAAGTAGCCTTCATGCTGAACTGGTTCAGGATCTCTTCTGTATCATAATCAAATTCATAAGTCATTCCTCTTCGTCCGGTATCCTTGCCGCTTCCATGACCACACATGCCGAAAATGTGATTGCTTTCCTCGTCATAAATAGTGGAAGAAGTAATGTCTGACCAGATAGTAGAAATTTTCTTAATCTGCTGTACTGTTTTTTCCTCTTCATTCACTGCATAAACCAGAAGATAGGATTCATCTGTTTTTTCAAAATAGGTCAGATCCTTTTTCCGCACCTTCACTGCGTGATTATCAAACATGCTGATCTCAACCGTCTGGTCATTTCCATCCAGATCGCAGTCCAGCTGATAAGCAGTATGCTGCTGGAAATGATAGACAAAATCTCCTTCCGGCTGCAGCACATATTTCTCATACTCTGTGCCTTCCCAGAATCTGGGATCACAAAGAATCCACTGTATTTCCTTTGTTGTCCAGTTCAACTTCATTACGGATTCCAGGTTACGGGGACTGATAACGATCGTATCTGTCTCAGGCTGATAGGATACTGTATTCAAATGCGTCCAATCTGCCCTGTCTCTATAAGAGCAGTCAATAATATCACTCATTATCAGCTGATTTACCACTGCACCTGTATTCCGGTCAATTTCCTGAATCTTATCTTCAATATGACCATCCAGAGAACTGGTTAATACCAGCAGGTTTCCACCAGGAACCTTTTCGATCACTTCATGGTGCACACCACCAGCCACATAATACATGGTATAAGCCCGTCCAAGATAGTCGATCTCATAAAGGCTTGTAGTCTGAGGGGCAACCTGAGATGGCACATACGCAGAATTGTCGATGGTAATCATTCTATTGTTTGACAGCATAAAAAGTCCATCTGTTTTTTCTCCGCTCATATACCAACGGATATCACCCATGCAGTCATAAGCAAAGGGATATGTGGTGCTCATTCCATATACCAGGGTCAGCTCATAAGCAGATTCGCCACTGGTTTTCACTGGTTCGATGGCATCTGCCAGTTTAGCTGGCAGCACATCTGTGGTAATCTTGATTTCCTGAAAATCTGTCACGTTCCCAGACTCATCCAGAAGCTCAAGCACTACTGTATTCTCCATTGCCGGGTAAAGTCCAATTATCGGCACTCTGTGAGAAGCTGCCGGATCTATTTCTCCGCTGATATCTGCCGCCTCTGTTTTCCCCTTTACCGTAAAACGAACACCACATTCTTCCGGTGTGTCAAAAAGCACTACCGCACTAAGAGGTGAAATCTGATACGGATTCTGGATTACCATAGGCTCCTCCCAGCTATAGCCATTTTCCTGCTCCGCTGCAAGCTGCCGGTCAATCTCCATAGAAGCCGCCACCATTGTCTGTTCTTCCGGAATTGTGGTTTCAAGATTCTCTGCGGAAGCATCATTCTCTTTTATGGAAACTGTATCTTCCGGATCCATGGACACATCCAGCTTCTGTCCGTAATATCCATAACTGGGTTTCTCCTTTGCGGCATAAACCTTTTCCTGTCCGGTCAGCTTCATATAAGCGTTATAAATCCCAACACGTTTTTTCCAGCATAAAGCCCCGAATAATGCCAGCAGAAGCAAAAACACCACTAACACAGTTATTTTTGTTTTCTTTTCCCATTTCTTCATAGCACTAAACATTTCTTCATTCTCCTCATTATTTCATATGCACCACTACATCTGCCCTGTATTACTGTGTCAGCTCTGGAAGCTGTATCCAGAACCGAACGCCCTTTTCCTCATTGCAGGCGCCGCAGGTTCCTTTATGTTTCGTCACGATCTTGCGCACCACGTATAATCCGAGGCCTACGTTCCGTACCTCATTCTCTGAGGTTATCGGTTTTTTCTTCTGGGATGTGGTATAAAAGCTGTCCCAGATATGTTCCATCTGATCTTCTTTGATCAATTCTCCATCGTTGTAAATTTCCAGACGTATCTGTTTCTTCTCTCTTTTTAAAGTAATACGGATGCATTTCCCCTGCCTGGTATGCTGAAAGGCATTCATCAGGTAATTATTGGCAGCCCGTT
Organism: uncultured Blautia sp.; assembly: GCA_934394545.1. Classification (GTDB taxonomy): domain Bacteria; phylum Bacillota; class Clostridia; order Lachnospirales; family Lachnospiraceae; genus Blautia_A. Next base: position 82,217 of record CAKRRG010000004.1, on the reverse strand, counting down.
CCAGATACATGCGGTTTCCATAGACGAAACAATTTCTGGCAATCTCTGATTCCACCTTAATGTCATTTTTACGGAAAATGGCATCGTAGCGAAGCAGAAGATATTCAACCAGGTCTGTCACATTTACCCGGCTCATTTCCATCGTGCTCATCTGATTATCCAGCATAGAAAAATCAAGAAGCTCACCTACCATCTTCGACATCTTGTCCAGTTCCTCTTGAATAGAAGAATAATAATAAGAACGATCGATTTTATCTCCTGCAATTTCCAGCATTTCCACCTGACTGGACACCACTGCCAGCGGAGTTTTCAGCTCATGGGATATATTTGCCACAAATTCTCGCTGGCTTTCCAACAGCTGATAATCCGATTGCCTGACCTGTTTTTCCATTTCTTTTTCTTTCTTTTTCTGCAATATGTAGCTTAGACAGATCATAATTGCCAGAACCAGAACCAGATATACTCTTGTCCCTTTTATGATCTCCAACACAGATTGCACATCTTTTTTGAGATAAATGTAGTATGTTTTTCCATCCTGTATGATTTTTCCCCGGAACATCAGCACACGGCGGGATTCTTTGTTTTGTCTCTCCAGAGTGCCCTTCTCTGTATACAAATCAATTTTGCTTTGAATATATTTCTGAGCCCGGTCAGTTTTTAAAGAGGCTCTGGATGTATAGATCTGCCGGAAATTCTCATCGGAAATCACCGTTTCAAATTTTTCATTCTGATATTCACTGAGTATTTCCAAATCATCCTCATTAAGTTCTTCCAGATCCATATCATGAAGTTCCTCATATAGCTGCCGCATAACTTTCCCTTTCGCCATCGTGTATAGCGGATAACAGCAAACACTGTATAAACATATCGCTATGGCAAATGCTATAATCTGGATCCAGAGTTCTCCTCCTTTTTTCCGAAATTCTGCTTTAAACCTCATGCTTCTCCTCTCCAAAGATATAGCCTACACCGTAAACGGTCCGTATATAACTGCATTCTTCTCCCAGCTTCTTACGAAGCTGTTTCACCAGGGTATCAATCGTACGTACATCACCGGTGTAATCATATTCCCATACTGCATCCAGAATCGTATTTCTGGGAAGTGCCACCCCTGGATGCTCCATAAAATAAACCATCAGTTCAAATTCTTTCCTGGTCGTTTCAATATGCTTTTCTTTGTAAAAAAGAAGCTGTGCCGTTACATCTGCCTGCAGATCCTTATATTCCACCAGGGTACGAAGCTTCCCTGCACGTTTTAGTACAGCTTCAATATGCATTTTTACCAGTGACAATGTAAATGGTTTGGTAATGTAATCATCTGCCCCTTTTTCAAAGCCACTCATCTGATCTGCCACAGCCGATCTTGCGGACAGGATAATAACCGGAACATCTGAAATTTTTCTTATTTCTTTCAACACAGTATATCCTGAAATATCCGGCAGCATCAGATCCAGAAGGATCAGATCCACCTTCTGTTTGTTCTGCCGGAAATATTCCAGGGCATCATTTCCTGTAAGCTTCTTTTCTACTTTGTAATTCTGAATCGTCAGAAAGTCAGAAATTGTTTGTGCTAATTTAGGTTCATCCTCAACAACAAGAATTTCTAATTTTTTCACGTCTCTTTCCTCTCTTTACCTCGTTTATAGTATCATTCAATTTTGATGGAAATATGAGAAAATACGATTTCATTAATATTTTATTACAAAAAAATGAATTGCGGAATGCATATTCGAAATTTCTCAGCTTTTTTCCTTCACCAGAGTTTGCTGAAAACACTTCTATATAGTATAATAGATTCAATAATTCTATGTTTTTTCTGATTCGAAGGACTTATAGAAAGGAAAATAATTTGAATAATCACAAATCTCCTGCCCGCCAAAGAACAAGATACATTTTTTACATTCTAATGCTTGCCATTCTGGGATGGTTTCTTTTTGTGCAGCTTTTCGGTCCTGATGAAAGATCCAGTGATTCTTCACACAGTTCCATTCTTTTTCCCGGCACCTTTACCTGGGAAAAACCGGACGGAACCACAGAAGAAATTTCTATTCCCGGTCAATACGACGTTCCTGCTGGCGAACCAATGGTAATTACCACGATTTTTCCTGACAATTATAAGAATAGTTCTATTGCCATCCGCTCCTCTTTGCAGGATGTGAGCATCTATATTGATGGCACATTACGCACTCATTATTCCACCAGTCAGACACGCCTGATTGGTAAAAATTCTGCCAGCCGGTACATTTTCTGTCCCACATCCCACGAGGATGCCGGAAAAGAGCTGCGCATTGAACTGACTACTTACACTCCCCAATACGCTGGCGTTGTGAATCCGGTTTATTCCGGATCCAAAACTGATATCTGGCAGTTTATTTTTTCTAAATATGCACCTGCCACCTATATCGCATTCTTTATCCTGTTTACAGGTCTGACTGCGATCTTATTCAGTTTCACCTTGGAATTTGTTTACCACACAAGCTTTGACATGGAATATCTGGGCTGGTGCATGGTCATGGCAGCAACCTGGATGATCGGGGAATCCAAGCTCCGCCAGCTCCTTGTCCCTAATGCTACAGCCCTTTCTTCTATGTGCTTTGTTATGATTTTGCTGGGACCCATTCCTCTTTTACTTTATGCAAACAGCGTCCTTCATAGACTGCACAGCCGCCTGTATCGTTCTGTCAGCAGAGTAGCACTTCTGAATTTTGCAATCTGCACCATTCTGGCAATTGCAGGCATTGCAGATTATATCGAAACGCTTCCGATCGGACAGATTCTTCTTGTTGGTACTTTCCTTATGGTATTTATAGATATCTGCAGGTACTCCCACAAGAGCAAGATACATACAGACCATATTCTTCTTTTGGGATTGTTAATCGCAATGCTTGGCATTATTGCAGAATCCATTTCTGTATATTTAATCACTTCCTTATCCGGTCTGTTTGTTGGTGCCAGCATGATTATCGCGCTACTTGTCAACCTTATCCGTACGGCACGAAATATACAGCTTCTGGAGACAAAACGCCAACAGGAAAAGCAGAAGGAAAACGAAAGGATTTCCCTACAGATGATGCAGACTCTGTCCACAACTATCGAGGCCAAGGATGAGTACACCCGTGGTCATTCCTCCCGGGTCGCAGAATATGCTGCACAGATTGCCACAGAGCTTGGATGGCAAGAAAAAGAGGTTCAGCAATTGAAGCATGCAGCTTATCTGCATGACATTGGGAAAATCGGTATTCCTGATCAAATCCTGAATAAACCGTCCAAGCTTACAGAAGACGAATACAATCTGATCAAACAACATCCCGTTATCGGTGCAGAAATTTTAAAGGACATTACTTTTATTCCTCATATTGTTGAAGTGGCAAGAAGCCACCATGAGCGTTACGATGGAAATGGATATCCGGATGGACTTGGCGGAACAGATATCCCCATTCACGCACGGATCGTTTCCATGGCAGACAGCTATGATGCCATGAATTCCCGCCGCATTTACAGAAATGCATTACCGCAGGAAATGATTCGCGATGAGATCATTAAGAACCGTGGCAAACAATTTGATCCTAAAATTGCCGATATATTTCTCCGGCTGATGAATGAAAACCGGCTTACACTTAGCAGTTCGGAGGATTCCCAGGCAGATCAGACAACTCAGTTACCTGAGCTTAACCATACCATCAATAAATTTATCTCCGAAGTAGTTACTACTATAAAGAGTCAGGAGGATACCAAGAATTACGATTTTCTTACAGGTCTTCCTATGAGAAATCTGGGAGAAAGGCTTATTGCAGAATTCATGCAAGAGCATGACGGCTGTCTTATTTTTCTTGACATGGACAACCTGAAAAAGATCAATGACCTTTACGGTCATAAAGTCGGTGACCGGGCTTTGAAAAATCTTGGGAATCTGCTTTCCCGCCATACAGAGAATGGCATTTCCTGTCGTCTTGGCGGTGATGAATTTCTTCTGTTTATACCAGACATAACACCTCAGGCTGTTTCGGAACAGATAACACAATTGTTTCAGCAATTCCATTCCATAGCAGAAGAAGATGCAGAGATTCGATACGCTTCTCTGTCCGCAGGCTTGTATATGTGTACCTGCACAGATAGCTTCGCAGACTGCTATGCAAAAGCAGACAAAGCCCTATATTATGTAAAGCGAAATGGCAAAAATCAGTTTTCTTTCTATCAACAGGTTAACTATCAGGAGCATAATACACCTGGTGCCAGCAAAGATCTGAATCTTATTGCAAACACTCTTCGGGAAAGTGGAAACTACACCGGCGCTCTTGATCTTAGCTACCGGGATTTTTCCAGACAATATGAGTACATACATCAGATTATTTTTCGTAACAATTGTCACTGTTATCTTGTTATGGTTACTATGGAAACGGTTGCCGATACCCTTCCCCATATTGAAGAAATCGAGCTGGCCCTTTCCCAGATGGAGCAGGCGATCCGCAGCACCATACGCCGGGTTGACATTTGCACCAGATACAGCGCCATGCAGCATCTGATCATTCTGTTCGAACCTATGGAACTCCAGATTCCACGCATTATGGAACGTATTTTCATCCAGTACTACAAATACTCCGAAAGTCATGACTTCCGGCCCACCTATGAATACCTGGATATGTCAGACAGCAAGACGGATTCGGAAATTAAAAATTGAAATCTGTTTCATCCAATAACAAAATGGAGAGTTCAGCTCGATTCCAGGCTGCACTCTCCATTTTACTTAATACATATAGCTATTTTTCACACTTAATATTCTGATTTTTACTTTTATCTAATTACCTGCTGTCCGCTTGCACTATAAAGTTCAAACCATTCGGACTGTTCCAGTTTTACATCCAATGCTTTAATTGCCAAATCAAGTCTGTCTAATTTCTGACTTCCTACCAACGGAATTGCCCCTACCGGATGATACATGATCCAGGCATATACAATAACCGCCGGCTCCACGCCATGTCTTGCTGCAATATCTTCAATCTTCTTTCTGGCCTTTACACATTCCTCATCAGTACCGCTGAAAAGGCGTCCACCTGCCAATGGTGACCAAATCATTGGATGAATCTTATGATAAGTGAGATAATCCATCATACCAGTATTAAAGTGTTCAAAGCAAACCGGATTCCATTCAATCTGATTGGTTACCAGCTGGCCACCTACAGCACCATTCATAGCTTCAAATTTATATGGATCAAAGTTTGATACACCAATTTCTCTGACCAGTCCTTCTTTTTTCAACTGAAGCAATGCTTCTGCTGTATCCCACGGATCAAGAAGCGGATCTTCTCTATGGATAAGATAAAGGTCCAGATGATCTGTATGTAATTTCTGCAGACTTTCTTTGCAAGACTGAAGCACTCTTTCTTTTGTGGTATTATAATAACCAAACGTAGCACCATCTACTTCAGTTAAATAAATTCCTGTCTTTGAAACAAGCTCAATTTCTTTTAAAATGGATGGATCCGCTGCAAATGCTTCTCCCATTTTCGCTTCTGCGCCGCCATAAATCTCAGCTGTATCAAATGTGGTAACTCCACGCTCAATACATGCATGCATAAATGCTACCAGTTCCTGTGTGGTCATATTCCAGCTGTCTGCGCGCCAGAATCCCTGTACTACTGCTGATAATGATAATCCTTCTGAAAGCTGTACTTTTTTCATACTATTTGATCTCCTTTATTGTAATAATATTCTAGAATTATTTTGCGTTCTTTCTCATATCCAATGCAACCGCTGAACAGATGATAATACCTTTAATAACAAGCTGCCAGTTCGAATTCAGTCCAATAAAGCTTAATCCATAACTGATAAAGGTAAAAATCATAACACCAATAAATGCTCCGGATACTTTACCAATACCACCGCTTAAAGACACACCTCCAACTACACAAGATGAAATTGCATCAAATTCATAAGCATTTCCATAACCGGCATTCGCTCCACCGGTTCTTGCAACTTCCAGAATACCTGCAAGTCCAACCAGAATACTTTCTATTATAAAACAGGCGATGATTACTTTGTTAACATTAATACCGGAAACCTTAGCTGCTTCTTTATTTCCACCGGTAATATAAATATTCTTGCCAAATGTAGTTCTGTTCAGTATAAACCATACAATTGCCATTACTACCAGTGCAATTACTACCAAGAAGCTTATCTGACCACCAATACGGAAACGGCTTAAAATTGTCAGATCATCTCTGATACCGCCAATCGGCTGAGAATTATTCGGTGCCTTTGCAAAATAAAGCTGATTTAATCCATATACTGCTGACGCCATTCCATAGGTTGCGATAAATGGAGCCATACGAAGTTTACAAATCATTAAACCATTAATATAACCAATCAATGCTACTACTGCCAGAGTCACTAATATCGGAACAAAAATAGGAAGCTCCGGAAGTCCCGGCCAAAATACTTTAGAATATCCAGCCTTCTGTGCAAGGGAAGCTACCACAACAGCAGCCAAACCAACCTGACGGCCACCTGCAAGATCGGTACCTCCTAACAAAAGCGGGAACATCAATCCTAATGCGCAAATCAGTTTTACAGCTGACTGTGTCATAATATCCGTTACTACTCGCCATTGGAGAAAAGATGGCTCAATAATAATAATTCCAATAATAGTGATCAACAATGCAATTATCAATGCGTTATCAATAATATAATCTTTTATACTCTTTTTTTCTACTGCACTCTTATTCATCTTAATCCACCGCCTTTGCCTTATTTTCGCTCTGCGTTGCCAATGTCATAACATCTACCTGTTCTACCTCTGCCGCATCAAGAATACCTGTTAATTTTCCTTCGCACATTACCATGATCCTGTCCGATACTCCAAGTAATTCAGGCATTTCAGAGGATACCATAATAATAGATTTTCCTTCTTTTGTAAGCTCGCGCATAATTCTATATATTTCATACTTAGCGCCAACGTCAATTCCTCTTGTAGGTTCATCCAGAATCAAAATATCACTATTTGCCAATAACCAACGGCAAATCAATACTTTCTGCTGGTTTCCACCTGAAAGATTCTGTATTTCAGTTTTCATACTGGGAGTTTTTACATTCAGCTCACCATTGATTTTCTCAACATCTTTCTGTAATTTTTTCGGATTCAATATTCCAAAACGATTTCCTGACATTGCTTTAAATGCAACGGCAAGCGTATTATCTAACACAGACAGCATCGGAATGATTCCTGTTGCTCTTCGTTCCTCTGTCAGCATCGCAAAACCATTTTTTATTGCTTCCCGCGGATTGCTGTTTACAATTTCCTTTCCGTTTTTATAAAGCTTTCCCTCTATAATCTTTCTAAGACCAAATACAGATTCTACTAATTCCGTTCTCTGCGCCCCAACTAAACCACCAATACCAAGAATTTCTCCTTTATGAAGATCAAATGACACATTTTTAAATGAGTGTGAATCTGCACTGGTAAAATTTTCTACTTTAAGAAGAATATCCGGCTGTACTACATGTTCATTAGGTGGAAAACGATTTTCCATACTTCTTCCAACCATCAATTTAATCAATTCATCTACGCTGATATCTTCAATCGGGTACTGTCCCACATAAGTTCCATCTCGCATAACCGTAATTTCATCTGCAATTTCGAATAATTCTTCCAGCTTATGCGAAATGTAAATAATTGAACGACCTTCGGACTGCAGTCTTCGAATAATCTTAAACAAATGTCTCGTCTCTGCATTCGTAAGCGAAGAGGTCGGTTCATCCATAATAATAATTCTTGCGTCATAAGAAACAGCCTTTGCTATTTCAACCGCCTGTAACTGTGAAACGGACAAATCTTTTGCCAGCACTGTAGCAGGTATATTCAACTCCAGATCAGCAAGCAGATCTTCTGTTTTCTTTTTCATTTTTGCTTCATCAACAACAATGCCTTTTTTCTCAAAACGTCCTGCCCATATATTATCAATAACATTTCTGTATGGAATAGGAGTAAGCTCTTGCTGAATCATGGAAATTCCCTGTTTTAATGCTTCCGTTGGTCCATCAATCGTTACTTTTTCTCCATCTAATTCAATGCTTCCTTCATCTGCATGATATAAACCGAATAAACACTTCATTAATGTTGATTTTCCGGCGCCATTTTCTCCAATTAACGCATGTACAGAACCTGGCTTTACATTCAGCTGTACCCTATCCAGGGCCTTTACCCCAGGAAATGTTTTTGTGATATCGGTCATCTTTAAACGCAACGTTTCCATAATCCACCCTCCCAAGGTATCTTATTTTTTCTGAAAGGGGCAGAGAGGTCATACATATACGCACCCCTCTGCCATTTTCATTCTCGTCGAAATCACATAATAACTACAAACATCAATTATTCTGAAATAGATTTCATAAGCTCTATTGTGTCATCAAGATTGGTTTCATCAACAATTACATATGGTACCCATACATATTTTCCATCTACTGTACAGTCAACACCAAGGTCTTCTGCTGTGAAATCTTCACCTTTAGCAGCAGCTTTTAATACATTCATAATTGCAATAGACTGGCTCTTGCGGTCATTTAATACAGTGCCAAGTAATCCGCCATCTTTCATTGCTTCAAGCGCATCCATATTTGCATCAATACCTACAATTGGTACAAATTTATCTTCCTCACCCTGATTATAACCATTATTTAAAGCTGCCTGAAGGGCACCCATAGCCATTCCATCATTATTACAAAGAACACCTTCGATTCCATCAATTCCATAAGCAGTAATCCATGTGTTCATTTTGTCCAATGCCTGTGCCTGATCCCAGTTTGCGGTATCCTCTGCAAGAACCTCGTACTCGATACCGGCTGCTTCAAGTGTATCTTTATAAGCCTGTGTTCTTAATACAACATCCTGCTGGCCAAGCTCGCCTTGCAGAATACAAAGCTGGAGTTTTCCATCACCATTTTTATCAGCAAGTTCTTTATTCGCATTCCAGTAATTTATCAGAGCCTGTGCACACATAGCACCTGATTCTGAAGCTTCTGCTCCTACATACCAAATGTTTTCATATTCTTCCATGGTTTCATCCATTGGCTGCATATTAAAGAAAACTGCCGGTACATTCTCTGCATCACATTTCTGTGCCATTTCAGCAGTAGATTCACGATCCGGTGCGCAAATTGCAACAATATCTGTGCCTTTTGTTAATGCCATATCCAGCTTGTTGTTTGCCACAGATACCTGATTTTCTGCATCCTGCATATCCAGTTTGATTCCGCTGGTATTTTCTTCTTCATTTTGCATAATAATTCGGAATCCACTCTGGAACTGATCATCAAATGCTCTCCAGATAACAGTTGCATTTACATCATCTTCAGCATAAACAGATACTCCACTGCTTACCATCATTGAAACTGCTACAATTGCTGCACCCATCATTTTTCTTCTGTTCATTTAATTTTCCTCCTGAATGTTTTGTTGTGTATCCCCAATACACGTTTATATTTTATCTATTTTATTTTGCTTCCAAACGGAACTGCATCATTTTTTCTTTAATAAATGCTTTGCAGCTTTCTTTTGAATTTATAAACATGGTTGTATTATATTTAAAAGCATCTCCCTGCTCTTTCTTCATCTCTTCAAAAGAATTTGCAACTGATACCAGTACATCTGTTGCTACATTAATCTTGCGAATACCATGACGAATCGCATCCTGTACCTGATCCAGTGGTGTTCCGGATCCTCCATGTAATACCAGCGGAACATCAACCAGTTCATCGATTTTAGCCAGTCTTTCAATGTTTAACTGCGGAGCCGCAATATAATGTCCATGCTGTGTTCCAATGCTGACTGCAAGTGCATCAATACCTGTGCGCTCTACAAATTCCTTTGCTTCTTCCGGAACCGTCTGCGCCGCTTCTGGTCCAAGTACTTTCAGATCTCCCTCTTCACCAACCAGACGTCCCAGCTCACCTTCCACTGTAATTCCAAGCGGATGTGCCAGATCAACAACCTTCTTAGTCAGTGCAATATTTTCTTCAAATGGAAGGCCTGAACCGTCAATCATAACAGAGGAATATCCTGCATTGATTGCCTTAGCGCAGTCCTCATAAGATTTGAAATGGTCTGCATGCAGGCATACCGGAATCTGAGCATCACGTGCTGCAAATTTTACCATATTTACCATGCCCTCATAACCGCCTGCCAGTTCCACACAGTCTGTACCTGTAATAAAGATAACTGGTGTACCGGTTTCATTTCCAGCTTCAATGGCAGCTCTTGCCATTTCGTAAGAAACAGTTACATAGGCACCGTATGCCACATTTCTTTCTTCTGCAAGTTTCAGGATTTCTTTCATTGGTGCGAATTTCATATTGTTTTTCCTCCTACATTTCAATGTCTTTTTTATTTTGAATGATGTGATACATCAAACATTTACATATTTGCTTTCTGTTTAAAAATGTCTATTGCTTCATCATAAGATGGGATACCGCCAGTAGCGCCTTTCTTACCGACGTTCAGGCTTCCTATCAGTGAACCAAATTTTGCTGCTTCGAAAAATGTTTTCCCATGAGACAAAGCACAAATCAATCCTGCCATAAAAGAATCACCAGCTCCTGAAGTATCCACAACAGGCATATCTTTGAAGCAGGGTATGTACTGCTCTTCTTTGAAATCTGTGACATAACAGCCTTTTCCACCAAGCTTAATTCCCAGATACCGAATACCACTGTCTGAAAGCTTTTCACGAATCTGATCTATCTGATCCGTCCCGGCAATAAAAGATGCTTCTATCATGCTTGGGAAAAATATATCGGTTTCTCTGAAAATCGGAGGTAATACTTTATCCCAGTCACATACTTCGCTGTCATTCATTGCTGCATCCATAACTGTAAGCTTCTTATAATGATGGGCCCGTTTAAACAGGTCTGAAATTCCACCATTATCCATCCGATTCATTGCCATTACAGATCCTACATAAATCAAATCTACTTTCTGAATTAATTCATCAGATATTTCATCTGCCCCAAACTTGTGAAAAACGGAAACTTCCGATAAGAAATGCCGTTCCCCTTCCGTATCTACAAGAGCATATGAACATGCAGTAGAACAGTTGTTATCTTTGATAATACCATCCGTATGCACTCCATAACGGCTACATTGTTCCATCAGAAAGGCTCCATTGGAATCTGCTCCTATCTTTCCTGCCATCGTAACATCGCAGGATAACTTAGCGAGACCAATTGCGGTATTCAAGGCGTCACCACCGCAAGATAATATAGGTGGTTCAATCATTACAGAATCTCTGCTAAGCACATCATCTGGCACCGGGCTAATTACGGTATCACATACCATCATTCCAACACAAAGTATTTTCATTCTTGTGACCTGTCCTTCATTGATTTCATGTTACTTTGTTTTTGTATGTATTTTATTTGTTCGAACATTCGAACTTTATATTTGTAATATACCAGTTTGTACGGTCATTGTCAATTCTAATTTCACTGTATTTTTTCATAATTTTTCTTGTTAAAAATTGTTAAAAAATCACATGCAACAACTAATTGACACAATGTTATCCGTAATGTATCATATAATCATACAATGTTTCTCTATTTTGTACGTACATTAAACACTACTACTTTGCTCTTGACATTTGTTCGTACAATAAAATTATTAATTCTACATCTACAGGAGTATCGTTATGAGTTTATTAGAAATGAAAATTGATAAAACAGTTCCGGTTCCGCTCCATTATCAACTGAAATCCCTGATTCTATCAGAAATTGAAAGCGGAAATCTTAAAGAAGGAGATTGCCTGCCAACTGAAATGCAAATGGCAGAACACTTTCAGATCAGCCGTTCCACTGTACGTCAGGCAATTTCTGCTTTGTCTAACGAAGGATGGCTGGAACGCATTGCCAGCAAAGGCACTTTTGTCACAAACAACAGCCACCCTTCCGAGAACTTTATCCGTTCTTTTGAGCCTTTTTACCAACAAGTACACAGACAAAACAAAACACCTTCTACAGAACTACTTAGCCTTCAGGTAATTCCGGCAAGCGAGACGCTTGCCAAAAAACTAGGCATTGAACCAGGAGAAAAGATGATTTCCATGTTTCGCCGTCGTCTTTCAGACAATGTACCTATGGTTACCATTCAGAATTACTTACCTTATTCTCTTTGTTCTTTTATCCTAAGCGAAGATTTTACTGTACGTTCCTTATATGAGCTACTTATGACCCGTCCGGAATCTTGTATCCATGAAACGAAATCTATCGTTTCTGCAACAAATGCCTCTGCCGAAGACATTCATCTGTTACAGGTTGATGCCAATACTCCTATGTTATGCTTCCATAACATATCCAAGAGAGCAGATGGCACTGTCCTTGATTATGCCTTTGCAAGATATCGCGGTGATTTGAACAAATTCGAACTAATCGACACACCACATCTTCAGTAAAGCGGACATTCGCAATCCGCTTCGCTACTTGCTCATGAACGCAGTCGCTTCGCGACCTGCGTTCAAATTAAATGCTATCAAAGTTAAAAACACCCGCAGTTCGCATTTATCTCAAACGTGAACTGCGGGTGTTTAGTAAAACGGACATTCGCAATCCGCTTTGCTACTTGCTCATGAACACAGTCAAATATTCTGCTTTAAGAATTCTTCTATCTCTTCCAGCCATGGCATGGAAGGAGTTGTACCCAGGCGCTGAACAGACAATGCAGCCAATGCATTGGCAAATCGTACCGCATCCCAGATAGACTGACCTTTTGACAATGCTGCAAGAAGACCTCCATTAAATGCATCTCCTGCTCCGGTTGTATCCAGTGCTTCCACGCGGTAAGCCGGGATGATTTCTTCCCTTCCATCTGCTGAAACAAAGACCCCTTTCGAGCCAAGTGTGATCAGTACCTGCTTCACACCTTTGGCATAAAAATACGCAGCAGCCTTCTTGGCAGATTCCAGATCTTCTACATGAACACCTGTGATTTCCTCAGCTTCCACCTCATTGGGAGTTACCATAAATGCTTTTGACAGAAATTCATCCGGCATCGGAGCATATGGAGCTGTATTAATGATCACCTTGCAGCCATGCTTCTGGGCAAGCTCTGCTACCAGATTATTCGCATCTTGATTTACCTCCAGCTGCATCAGCACATATTCTGCATCTTTGATAACATCCTCTATGCTTTCAACTTCTTCTTTTGTAATCGTATTGCATGAACCAGGTACGATTACGATTTCATTCTGGCTTGAATTATCATCCACAAGGATCAATGCGATTCCTGTCTCCACCTCTTCTGAAAAGAACAGATGATCCTGCGGCATTTTCAGCTCTTTCATAACATTTAACGCTTCATCTGCAAATGAATCACGTCCAAGCTTGGTGATCATTGTTACATCTGCACCGGCTTTATGGGCCGCTACACACTGATTAAAGCCCTTTCCGCCTGCTCCTTTTTTAAACACCAGCCCCTTTACTGTTTCTCCCGGAATCGGAAGATGTGGTGTTCTCGCCATTAAATCAACTACAAAGCTACCAAAAACAACTGCTTTCCCCATTTTTTCTCCTTTATTTTAGTTTTTAATCCAATAAGTTCTATTACATATTTTCACGAATCATATTTCCAATTGTTTCCGGAGAAATCTTACCCTCCATAGGACCAAATGCTGCCGCATTTAAGGCACCTGCTGCCGCTCCCATTTTTGCTGCCTCTGCAATACTTTTACCTTCTGCAAGTCCACAAATAAACGCTGCATCGTAGCTATCTCCAGCACCTGTTGCATCTTCTTGCACAACTTTATAAACGCCCTGTTCTACTACCAGACCATCCCTGGAATATATCTGAGAACCCTTGGAACCATTTTTCAAAACGAGAAGCTCAAGATTTTTATTTTCAAAAACCTTCTTAATTGCTTTATCTAAGTCATCCTCTCCTGCAAGCATCTTCAATTCAGCAACACCTGGCATAAGAATGTTCGACTTGCTAAATACATCCTTAAGAATCTGCAAAACAACAGGATCTCTCATCATTTCGAATCGGACATTGGGGTCAAAACTGATTTTTACTCCGTGTGCTTTTAGCATATCTACTGTTTTTACGATTTCTTTTGCAAATTCAACAGAGGACATCAAAGAGCATCCCATTACATGCATATATTTTGTATCCTCAAATCCCTCCATTGTTTCTGGCGCCTTTGCTTTCACACAAGGAGAATTATCCATATAAAACAGGAACTTTCTCTCTCCATCAGCAAAATAAGTTACAAAAGCTACCCCAGTATGACCTTCATCACTTATAAGAACTCTGCTTACATCAACGCCATCTTTTTTCAAACGTCTCATGATATTTTCACCAAAGTCATCATTTCCAACACCGCTGATGATACTCGTAGAATGTCCAAGACGCGCTGCTGTACTTATAAAAATACCAGGGGCACCACTAGGAAATGGACCTCTGAAATAATCACTTTCATAAAGAGGAATATCTTCATGTGGACGCATAATTTCAACAAGCAGTTCCCCCATAATCGTAATCTCTGCCATTTCGTTTCCTCCTTTTTAATCATCCGGTTGATATATTCCATTAATATTTCTGAAGAAACTCTATAATTTCCATATTCGGTCCTTGTACACAGATATAACGAATTCCATTTTCCCAGAACGGCAGGAAACACGGTCCCTCAACAATTGGATATCCTACTTTACGAATCTCCTCTTCTACCTTTTCAATATTATCTGTACGTAAAGCAATATGATCAATCGCTCCACGAATATTGGTAGCCTGACCACCTTTTTCATAGGTCTCAATGATGATATCACCTAATTCAAAAAACACAACTCTTCCGTTATTTTCTGTTTCCCATTTTTTCCGAAATCCAATAGCCTCATAAAATGCAATTGTTGCCTCCATATCGTTCGTTGGAATCCCAACGTGATCATAACCTTTTACAAAATCTGCTGCTGCCATTTTTTCTCCTTTCTTCATGTCATCAATAAAATATTTATTTTCTTAGTGCGAAAGGCAGACACAAAATGCCTGCCTTTTTAGCTTGATTCAGTTAAACTGCTTTTTCACGTTTCTGCTGGAACATATCAAGTACAACTGCCGCAATAATAATAGAACCGATTGCAACCTTCTGCCAATATGCAGATACATTCAACAAGTTCAAACCATTATTGATAACTGCAATTACAGCTACACCAAACATAGCGCGGCCAACGGTACCGCGGCCACCTGTCAGAGATGTTCCACCAAGCACACAAGAAGCAATCGCAAACATCTCATAACCTTCACCAATGTTTGGCTGACCATTCTGAAGCTTGGAAGCAGTAACAACACCAGCAAAACTTGCACAAATACCGCAAAGAATATGAGAGAGAACTGTAACCTTCTGTACGTTAATACCAGCAAGATGTGCAACATCCTTATTGGAACCAGCAGCATATACATGGCGACCAAATACTGTCTTGGTAAGAATCCAGTGCATTAAGCAAACAATAAGCACGGTAAAGATAACACTGACCGGAAGAAGACCATTTGGAAAGCTTCCTTCAATTGCAATAAGACGTTTCGCACCAAGCACACCAAATGATGTTGGAAGTCCGTAAACCGGGCCACCACCACTGATAATGTATGCAACACCTCTAAGTAACGTAAGGAAAGACAGTGTACAAATCATTGGAAGCAGATCACGATATGCAATCAAATATCCAATCACACCACCGATTACAGTACCTACAACAACTGCAGATACGATTAAAACTAAAAGAGCGGTTCCGTATCCCATGTTTGGGAACCAGTGTAATCCAATAAGAGCAGATACAACACCTGCTACAGCCATATTAGAACCAACGGAAATATCAATACCACCCAGAATAATCGGGAAGGTAAGTCCGGCTGCAAGAAGTGCATTTACACACATCTGCTGAAACAGGTTTACAATGTTAACACTTGAGTAGAAATTTTTGTTTGCAATTCCAAAGAACAAACATAAAAAAATCAAAAATACAACTACGACATTTTTAGATATCCATTTTGATATTTTCATTCTATTTCCCATCCTTTACTCTAAATCCTAGGTTTCTGACTTAATACTTGCGTTTTCGATCAGAGAGGCTTCTGACAATTCATTTGCCATCAATTCGCCACGAATCTCGCCTTCTTTCATGACGTATACTCGATCCGCAATACCGATGATTTCAGGCATTTCCGAAGAAATCATGATAATAGAACCGCCATTTTCTACAAAGTTATACATCAAAGAATAAAACTCTGATTTTGCATTAACGTCGATACCTCTGGTTGGTTCATCCAAAATCAATATCTCAGAATCTGCAGCCAGCCATTTGGCAAGAATAATCTTCTGCTGATTACCTCCAGAAAGTGTTGATGTAATGGTTTTAATTGAAGGTGTTTTAATATGGAGCTTTTCTTTATATTCTTCCGATACTTCATTTTCCCATTTTTCATTTACAACGCCTCTTTTGGCATGAGCAGTCAAACTTGGAAGTCCGATATTTTCACAAATAGGTTTTGCAAGAAGAAGTCCAGTACGTCTTCTATCCTCCGTTACAAATCCTATTCTTTTCGCAATTGCCTCTGCTGGCTTACTGAAATGAACTTCTTCGCCATGAAGGAAGATTCTTCCTTCTTGAAGCTTTGTTGCACCAAATATAGCCTCCATTACTTCTGTACGTCCAGCACCTACCAGACCATAAAATCCAAGAATTTCACCTTTATTTAAATGAAAACTTATATCCCGGAACTTTTTATCCTGAGTTAAATTTTCCACACGAAATACTTCTTCGCCAATTGGGTGCTCGTGACGATTGTAATAGTCTGTCAGATTTTGACGGCCGATCATGCTTGCAACAATTTTTTCCTCGTTGGTATCAGAAATCATCTGCTCGTCAACTTTACATCCATCTCTCATAATAGTAACTCTGTCACACACCTGGAACAACTCTTTCATTCTATGAGTTACATAGATCAGGGCAGTTCCTCTCTTTTTCATTTTTTCAACCTGTACAAACAGGGAATTAATTTCCTTTTCAGAAAGAGATGAGGTTGGCTCATCAAGAATAACAACTTTAGCATTTTTGGCAACAACTTTGGCAATTTCCACCATCTGCTGCTCTGCTGCATTTAAATCTCTGCAATATGCATTTACATCCAGATCCAATCCCATTTCTGTGAGGACGGCCTGTGCATCTTCATTCATTTTTTTATAATCTAATCGAATTCCTTTATGAGGTTCACAGCCCAGAAAAATATTCTGAGCTACGGTTAAATCCGGTGCTATACTTAACTCCTGCTGAATTACAGCAATACCAGCGTCAAGTGCCTCTTTCGGTGAGCGGAACTTACATTCTTTACCGTCTAAATAAACAGAACCTTCTGTTGCCGTATACACGGCTGCCATGATTTTGATTAATGTAGACTTACCAGCTCCATTTTCACCCACTAACGCATGTGCTTCTCCAGGATAAAAATCTATGCTAATATTTGTAAGCGCTTTAACTCCCGGAAACACCTTAGAAATGTTTTTCGCCTGTAAACACGCCTCCATTATGATCCCTTTCTTTTGCTATATACTCCCGCTGTAAACCTAGCACAATTTACAAGCCTGCTACTGATTGTAGCTAATATTAAAAGGTTACCGTCATCTGATAGAGTTAATAGAAAATGCCGGGCAGCACTGCCCGGCATTAAATTACTAATTCTATCAGCAGTTTATTTTTATACTATTATTCTTCTGCTGCATTCTCAGCTGTGATGATGAATGGGTCAATCATGATAACCTGATCATCAACTTCGCCAGTTGTCATATATTTAGCCATCTGCTCTACGATGCCACGGCCAATGCCCTTAGCATCCTGTGCAATCTCAGAAACCCAATATTTTCCGTTTTCTTTGTCAAGGATAGCTTCTTTTGCTTCTGGGTTGCCATCAAATCCAACGATAAGGCAGTCAGAACCTGCAGCTTTAATAGCAGCAAGTGCACCTGTAGCAGCTGGATCACCTACGCAGAATACTGCTTTACACTCTGGATTTGAAACAAGAATT
This sequence comes from uncultured Blautia sp., assembly GCA_934394545.1. GTDB lineage: Bacteria > Bacillota > Clostridia > Lachnospirales > Lachnospiraceae > Blautia_A. The sequence goes on along the minus strand of CAKRRG010000004.1, from coordinate 64,168 downwards.
GTCTGCATGATATCCTGAGCAGTATTTGCATCGCCTTCATAGTTATATCCGGAAAGAACTGTACGATCTACTTTTTCCAGCTCATCAAGAGCACCTTTTTCACGATCCTGAGTAGATACTGATTCCGGATTACCGATAATAGCTACTACATCGCCGTCTTCGGTAAGTCTAATCAATTCCTGTCCACCAAGAACACCACCCTGATAGTTATCTGTTCCAACGAAAGAAATAACGTCTGTTAAATCTTCTGCTTTAGAGTCAAAGTTGAACATTGCAACGCCATTCGCTGTAGCTTCTGTAATTCCAGGTACACATCCAGCAGCATCGTTACATGCTAATGCAATAGCACTACATCCGTTAGCTGTAAAGTTCTGGATTGCATTAATCGCTTTGTCAGCTTCCAGATTACAATCTGTTACGTTGTATTTTCCAACACCCAGTTCTTCGCAAGCTTCTTCAATACCAGCACCTACGTTCTGATAGAAAATGTGTTCAAAAGATCCTACGATAAATCCCCAGTTCTGATCTGAAAGATCTGCTGTGCTGGCATATGTAGCTGTAGCCATTCCAACTGTCATTGTTGCTGCGATAGCAGATGCAATAATTCTCTTTCTCATATTCATAGTAAATTCCTCCTAATACATTTTTGTTTTCGCCTTATATCATCAAGCCGATCGAGCGCGCCTTCAATCGACTTAATAATTCAAATTAATCTGCATGTATTACAGTCACCTTTTTCTCAATCGTTGTATAATCAATATTCTTCATACAAGAATCTGTAATAACAACTTCATCATCCAATTTCTTAATTTGCGCAAGATAGCGCTTATGCATTTTAGAATGATCTGCAAGAATAAAAGCTTGTTTAGATGCATCTACCATAGCTTTTTTTATTGCAGCATCTTCAAACTCTCCTGTTGAGTAACCAAACTGATCATCTATTCCATTCACACCGATAAAACATTTATCTGCGCTTAGGGAATTAATCTGATTTATGGTAAGAGGTCCACGCGATGTATTAAGTCTGCGATTAAAATCTCCGCCAACTATAATAACCTGTATTGCATCCCGGGTTAATACCTGGGCAATAGAAATACAAGGTGTAATCACTACCAAATTTCTGATATCACTCTCATTAAGAAGTAGTGCAAGTTCCATTATTGTGGAAGACGCATCCAATAAGATGGAATCACCTTCTTTAATATAGTCCATTGCACACTTTGCAATTAATTTCTTTTCAGTCGGATGCGACGATGCCAGATCACTCATCTCTACAGATAACATAGATTGATATTTTGCAACTGCACCGCCATGCATTCTTGTAATAAGATCCTTTTTACTCAACTCGTCTAGATCTTTTCGAATTGTAACCTCCGAAACGTCAAATAATTCACTTAATTCCAAGACTGTGGCAGATCCCTGACTTACAATAATCTGTTCAATTTTTTCCTGCCGTTCCTTTACAAACATCGGCTTCCTCCGCCTCTTATTCTCAAAAACCGCCTTTATAACTTTCGTTTTCGAAAGTTCTTGTTTCTACGAATTTTTTCTTTCATGTCACAAAATGTTCATTTGTTATTCATCTGTTATTATATAAATTACCCTATTCTCTTCCATTTGTCAACCATTATTTATACTTTTTATCCAAGTTAAAGTGCTATCCGGATAAAGTATTTCTATTTGTATATTCTTTTTATTTAATTTTGAACTTTCATTTATTTTCTTTTTATTTTGTTTTCTTTCATTTCTCTTGACTTCCAAATGCCTCGGTGCTATATTGTATATTAAGAACTTTAGTTTGTCTTTATAAGGAAAAAGAAGAGGGTTATATTTATGAAGCGTTTTTTAGCAAATCCCGATACAATGACAAAGGATTCTATGGATGGCCTCAGACGAGTATATCCTGAATTAGTTGAAACCATTCCTGAATCTTACAATCAGCGCACTATCCTTAGGCATCCCATTGATCCCAACCGAGTTAATATTATAGTAAGCTCAGGTGGATGGGGAGGTCCCTTCACGCTTTCATTCTGTACTACTCCTGGTATGGCCGATGCTGCTGTAAATGGAAATATCTGCGCTGCTCCCAGTGCTTATGATATTTATGAAACAGCCAAGAAGATTAACAGTCCTCATGGATATTTACTTTTGTACAATAACTTCATGGGAGATTGCTTAAACAACGATCTGGCTTTAGATCTTATGGAAAAAGATGGCTTAAAAGGAAAACTTGTACCATTTTGTGATGACTGTTTATCCGTTGACGAATCTGTTCCCCGGGATGAACGTACTGGATTGACCGGAATTGTCTATGCTGCAAAAATTGCTTCCGGATATGCAAAAACAGGTGCAACCCTTGAAGAAATTGCAGATCTCCTTTCTTATGTAAAGTCCAGGACTACAAGCATTATGGTCTCTGCCAATTTTAAGGATGAGACAATCAGTCTTGGAGAGGGTATTTCCGGAGAACCACCACGTTATACATATGAAGGACAGTTCAATCTGAAGGATGCCGCAAAACTCGCTTATGATAAGTTATATCAGGACATTTCACCAAAAGATAATGAACGCATTTATGTGCTGATCAACCGAGCAATTTATACCTTCTACGAAGATCAATTCATCCTTGCTAAATATTTAGATGAATACTCTCAGGGTAGAATCCATCAGATGAGCGCCGGATATTTCTTCCGTATGTGCGATTCTTATGCATTTTCTGTAACAATGATGGCAGTTGATGAACGATGCTGGCCTTTTATGGAAGAACGTTGTTTCTCAGATTCATTCATTTTATAGAGAGGAGGAACTCATGAAAAATAAGGATTTTGTTTCTATCCCTGAATTCCAAAATGCTCTGATTGCCGTTTGTAACAAAATCATTGCCTCCGAACAAATGCTTACGGATCTTGATACAATTATTGGAGATGGAGATCATGGTTTTGGTATGAAGATTGGTTTCAGTGCCATGAAAAAAGAACTGACTTCCCACACCTATGAAACCATGTATGATCTCATGTGGAATACCGGTTTGGCATTGATTCGTTCTATGGGAGGTACCTCTGGCGTTATTTTTGGAACACTATTTATCGGTGGAATCGATGCCCTTAAAGATAAGACCACCATGAATGTTGCAGATTTCGCAAGCTATATTGATGGCGGACGCCTTGAGATAAAACGTCGCGGAAAAGTTGACCGAGGTGACAAAACAATGTACGATGCACTAGCTGAAACTTCAGATTCCTTAAAAGCATCTGCTCTTTCTGCGGAATCTTTTGAGGACGCTATTAAGAAGGCATCTTTGGCAACTCAGCATGGTGTGGAACTTACACGTGATATGATTTCCAAAAAAGGACGTTCCAAAAACTTCCGTGATAAGACTCTTGGACATCCAGATACGGGTGCTGTTTCTACAGCTCTTATTTTTGAAACTTTAGCTCACGAACTTGTTGCCCAGAATTAATTTTCCGGGCATCAAATAAATCACATCATTATTTATACGAGAAAGGAAGATAATTATGCTTACTCCAGTAAAAGAAATTCTTAAAATGGCCAGTGATGCCAACACATCCGTAATTGCATTTAACTGTACAGACTACAACATGATCTACTCTGTTGCCCATGCAGCAGACAAAGTAAACAAGCCAGTTCTGGTAATGCTTTATCCGGAACACTGTACACTGAACAACATGTGCAATCCAGAGCTTTTTGCAGCAGCAGCTGCTGCTGTTGCAAAAGAAGTTAAAGTTCCTGTAGGCGTTCATCTTGACCACTGCCAGGATCTCAACTACATCATAAGATCAATCAAAGCAGGATTCTCTTCTGTAATGTATGACGGTTCTATGCTTTCAGTTGAAGAAAACATTGTCAACACACGTAAGGTAGTTGATATTGCTCACGCTTTTGACGTTGCTGTTGAGGCTGAACTTGGTCATGTAGGCTTCGCTGCCACTGTTTCTGATCAGAGCAACCTGGATATGTATACAAAAGCTGATGTTGCAGCAAGCTTCCTTGAGCAGTCCGGTGCTGATGCACTTGCTGTTGCTATTGGAAGTGCACACGGCGTATACAAAGAAACTCCACATCTTGATATTAAACGCCTTGCTGAAATCAATGCCGCAACAGATATTCCACTTGTTCTTCACGGTGGAAGCGGTATCCCGAATGATCAGCTTGATCAGGCATTTGTTAATGGTATCAATAAATTCAACGTTGGTACAGAATTTTTCCAGCTTTATTATGATTGCATGAAAGACTTCGGTGCTCTCCACGGCGATAAGGGTAATGTATTTGATTTCCCAATCTACGCTCAGGAAAGATTAATGGACTATCTGGTTAAGAAATTAGAGCTTTCCAAGTTCTAATCTATTCGTATAAGTAAGACACAGGGCGTTATTACCATTCACCCGGTAATAACGCCCTTTTTATTACAAATACTTACTAATCGTATTCAACATTATTTTGCCTTTGGATACTCTGTACAAAGCAATCTATATGGTGCTTCATCCTCCTCAATAGTTGGAAATCTTCCTAATGGCTCATAAAAATAATTATCTGTATGATCATCATTTACCATTGAGACTTCTCCAATCAAAGAAGGACCACCTTCCGGAATAATAAACTCATGATACTGATACGGAACCAATGTAATAGACTCTCCATTATGAATTCGTACCGGCTCACCTGCTTTTACCTTATACTGACGGCCATCTTTATAAATGAGGACATCGTTTTGCAGATCCTTTTCAAAGATTTCTCTTCCATCTTCTGTACGATGTACCTTCGTCTTATCTGCGTTATAGAATGTAAAAATAATATCATTTCCACCACGATTGATGATATCTTCCAGCTTGTTTGCATGATAATGCATTGGAGAAACCTGTCCGCTATCACACATCATAATTTTTTCCGCATAAGGTTTATTATATTTTGGATTATGAACATTTCCATTACGAATAGTGATCAAAGCCAAACCTAATGTGTCAAATCTTCCTTCTCCGTAATCAGTTACATCCCAGCCAAGCTCGCACTCACGAATTTCATCATATTCATGATTTTTTTCCTTCCATTCATCTGGAGTAAAGTACAGATATGGCGGAAGTTTGAATCTGCAATCATCCAAAAGTCTTTCCATTTTTTTAATTGTTGCATTAATTTCTGAACGTTTCATAGTTAAATCCTCCTGATTTATATTGATTTGAAAGTTCTATTAAATTTTTCGATTTCTTCCTGTATTTCTTCATCTCCATCCAGAACAGTAAAAATCAACTCATTCTTTTCTTTCTCAAACGATTTTAGCATGTGAAGATTTTCTTTCTCTTCGTGATATCCTCTTCCATATACACTGGAATTAGAAGGTTCCAAACCAATCACATAATCTCCTGCTGCCGTAGATTTCCATTCCATAAAATATGGCAGATTTTTTGTTGCATACTGAATTTTCAGCCCAAGATGAAGCTTAGGATTTATTGCAAGCACCCATGTTTTTTCATCATTTGTTTTTTTGATGTCATGAATAAAAACATATTCCGGCTCATTCTCTTTCGGCTCATCCATACGATCATATTCCGCCTCATGCCCTGCTGCATCCGCATCCCTTGCCGTTACTTTTTGAGTTGGAATATAAAGTCTCAAATCTGGTGTCAAAAATGGATATCCCAAATTAATATGATACAAAAGCATCAATGGTTCCTCTCTATATGCCTGATTCTCCACTTCATCCACAACCTTTATAGACTTTGTTCCCATCACGGTTTCAATAGTTCGATGCAGAACCATATTTTCGCCAAAAAGCTCTGCCTCTCGCATAGTTCCGGATACACTAAGTTTAAAACCTTCCTCGGTCCATTCCTCATTAGATGAAATATTCTCAGCAGGTGTAGTACGGATTCTTCCATGCATTGGATATTCTCCGCTCTCATTCTTATAGGGAGCACATATATTCTCCAGTCCTGCTGTAAAAAACAATCCTCCCATAATACTTCTAAGAGCTTCCTGCCCATTGGTATCGTAATGATTTCTTCCCTGAAGGCCTGGTTTCGAAAGAAAATTCATATTGATTCCTTTATAAGAAAGTCCAGATACATCCAAACATTTATCACACATCACCTGATACTGAAGGCATCCGTTTTTTACATCAAACAATCTAAGTCCTGTGCTTCTGCCTTCCTCGCAAGTTACTTTTCGTATATAAGCTACCTGCTGCGTATTCCCCACATACTTATATAATTCTTTTTTATCCATAGCATCACTCCAAATTTGCATGATATCTCCACAGAGAACGCATATCCAACTGCTTTTGTTCTATAATCATTTTTGCAAGTACATCTCCCAAAAGCAAAACCGATTGTTCAAAAAGAGAAGTCATAGGCTGGCAGGAATCAATCTCATCATCCAGATAATTCTTTGTTCTCACTGGTATTCTGACCATAAAATCTGCAATATCCTTCATCTCGCTATTTGGATTAGAACCCACATGAACGATCTTGCAATCCGCAGCTGCTCTTGCCTTTTTTGCTATTCCAAGCGGAAAAAGAGAACCACCAGAGCCAGACCCCACTATCAGCAAATCATCTTTTTTTATTGCCGGTTCAGTAATTTCACCAACGAAATGCGTTTTAATTCCCAGATGTGCAAAACGTTTGCAGACACATTGTAAAGCCAGCATAACTCTTCCAACACCTACAAAAAACACCTGATCCGCTTTCAATATCTCCTGAACCAATTTTTCAAGAGAATCCGGATCAATACTTTCCATTGTTTTTTTTAATTCTGCCAGTACAGCTTCACTGGCAGCTTCATATTTTGCTGCAAACTCTGACATTTTTCTTACCCTCCAATCACCGAATTTCTCAGTTTCATCAAATCTTCCAAGCTCTGCTGAAGATTATCCTTCTTAATACAGGTACTTCCGGTTACAAAGATATCTACATCCTCTTTTCCATAAGTCTGAATATTTTGTGGAGAAATTCTTCCGTCAATTTCAATCTTTGTACTTAACCCTCTTTCACGTATAAGCTTTCGAAGTTCCCGAATTTTACGATCCGCATACACAACCTGCTTTTCACCCTTTACAAACGCATACCCTGGATTAATCAGCATCAGAAGAACTGTATCGCATTTTTCCAAAACATATTCCAGTTCTGTAAGGGAAGTAGATGGCTTCAATGCCACACCGGCTTTTACGCCTCTTTCATGAATACGATTAATCATTCCATCAATATGAGGCTGTGTTTCACCGTGAAAAACAATCTGATCCACACCAATATCAAGCAGTTCATCTACAAAAAAATCCTGTTCTGTAACCATCACATGACAATCAAAAAACAAATTTGTCTTTGCCCGTAACTGGCGTACTGTATCAAGCCCCAAGGGCATACTTGGACTAAAATGCCCATCCAGAATATCCACATGCAACATTTTAATTCCCGCACTCTCCAGGATTTTCACTTCTTTTTCCAGATTGCACATATCAAGGCAAATCAAAGATGGTGATAAAATGCAGCTTTCATTCCATATTTCTTTCATGGTTGTCCTTTCGCTCCTCATATTTTCAGTATTTACTTATAATAGCTTCAATTTCTTTTCTGGTTGGCAAAGATGAAATCGCACCTTTTTTCTGTACACATAATGCTCCGGAAATATTTCCGTATTCCATTGCTTTTTTAAGAATTTCTTCTGTCAGATCTTCTTTTCCAGCCACTCCCTGCAACAGCAAACTGGATAAAAAGCCGCCCCAGAAAGCATCTCCGGCACCTGTAGCATCTACAGCTTTAACTCTTTTACCCTCTACATTAAACACACTGTTATACCAGAATACTTTTGCCCCCTTTGCGCCAAGAGTAAGAATAACTGCAGTAATGTTTTTTTCTTTCATCAACCTCTGAATATTCTCTTCACCGCCGACCATATCTACCTCTTCTTCTGAAATTTTCAGAATATCCACATAAGAAAGTATTTCGCTTACTGCTTTTGCACAACTATCTTTATCGTCATTCCACATCAGATTCCGGTAATTAATATCAAAACTAACCAGTTTTTTCATATCATAGCCAAGACGCAAAGCCTTTCGGGTAGCACTTGCAACCGGCTCGGCAGATAAAGAACAGGATCCTGCATGGATCACTTTGGATGCAGCAATATCCTCTTCCAGCACTTCTGATTCCTCCAAAAACATATCTGCCCCTGGCTTTCTGGAAAATGTAAAGCTTCTCTCTCCGTCCTCCTTAAGCGAAACAAACGCCATAGTGGTTATTGCTTCCTGACAAAGAGTCTGACACATAATTTTTACATTTTCTTCCTTCAAGGTTTCCATAAGAAATTTCCCGAAATCGTCATCTCCTACTTTGCAACACATTCCGGCTTCCATTCCATTTCTGGCTACAGCAATCGCGACATTAGCCGGTGCTCCACCCGCATTACGTATGTAGGAACCGGATTCCTCTCCAGGAATAAAATCGATGACCATTTCTCCAATACTGTAAATGTCCATTGTTTTTCTCCTTTATTAGTTATTTGTGTTTTCTTTATCCGTTATATCTGTATTATATCATTGCCGTTAGTAATGTCAAGTTACTATGTACTTTTTGTTGTTTTTTCCACTTTAGTTTTGTATTTTTTATATAATATGCACAAAAAAAATGCTCAAAACTATTCTCTTCCGTTTTGAGCATTCCCTTATAAAATTACATACTTAATTACAGCAATTCGCCTTGAAAGTATTGCTGAATCGCATTACAGGCTCCTCCCAATACCGCTGTGCGTTCAAGGTATCCCGCTTTTACCACTTTTGTTGAAACCTGACGATTACTAAATTTCCTTTCGTTAACTTTTTTCTCTATAATTCGAAGATATTTTTCCGGCCACCATACACCATTATGTCCGATAATAATTAATTCCGGATTTAAAATATTTACCATGCTGACCAATCCCACAGAGAGCTTTTCTGACAAATCCTCAAAAATAGCACTGATAGCAGGCGTTTCAGGTATTTCACAAAACGTTTTATAGTCATAAAATTTCCCCGTAGCTTCTCGCATACGCTTAAGAACCGTTCTGGAATTCAGATAAAGTTCCAGGCATCCTTTGTTTCCACAAACACAAGTCTCACCTTGATAATCAATAGAAAGATGTCCGATTTCCGGTGTATAGCCAGAACTGCTTTGATATTTATCATTCCCGATAATTATGCCGCACCCAACACCTTTTTCAATTCCTACAAGCAAAATATCCTGATAATTTTTTCCTACTCCATACAGTTTCTCGGCAAGAACTGCACTTTGATTATCATTGTCGCAAAAAACAGGAAGCTTATATCTTTCTTTTAAAAGCCGCGCAACAGGAACATCATGAATCCCATGAAAAAACGGAGGAGATTTAATTTCACCTTCTATGCAATCTAGCGGTCCTATACTGGCAACACCGATTCCCCCTACCTTTTCTTCGCTTAACATCAACTGATCTGCAAGCTCATAAATTGTTTCCATCAATTCTTCTTCATTAGACCAATCTCGTGAAATCTTTCTATATTGATGGATTTCCAACTTCATATTGCATAAAATTGCCTCACAATAATCACGTGTAATTAAAATCCCAAGAAACAACGGTGCTGAATCTGCAATGTCTAGTCCAATAGGATTTCTTCCAAAATCTGTGTTCTCTTTTTTCTTGGTTTCTACAAGAAATCCTTTCACAATCAACTCTGCCACAATCTTGGATATTGCAGTTTTAGTCAGATTCATCTCTCTAGACAACTCAATTCTAGAGTTACACTGCCCCGTCGCAATCAGCTTTAAAACAGTCCCTCTATTTTTTTTCTTCATATCTTCTCTATCTGCATTCACAATCTCCTACAACTCCTTTCAACTGAGATATAACTATTCAGAATCATCTTTGTCTTCTGCTTCTACCTGGCATATTTCTTAATTTTCTCTTTATACTCTTCCTGACTGGTTATCTCATGCTTCACAATATGTCCATGGCTCTTTTTCTTGGCTGCCAGGTTTCTTCCGGGCCTTGGCGCATACTGGTCTTCCGGAATCTCTAACGCATTTGCCACTGCATGAATGATTCCGTTGCTGCTGTAGGTTGCTCCGCTTACTGCATCGATATTCAGGCTTTGCTCATCCTCCATCTGCTGAATTACAATGGGTGCTGCCTTAAAAAAATATTCCTCTGTGTCACAATAAGAGAGGATGGAAATATTCTTCACTTTTTGATTTTCAACGGTAACCTGAACCTCCACATCACCTCGAAATGCATCGGCCGAGCCGGTATAAATCCCATCTGTCAGATTCCGAAAACGTCCTGCTTCTATAAAAGATTGTTTCTCTTCGGATTCTTTAGATTCAGTTTCTTTAGATTCATCTTCCTCTTTTCCCAATGCTTTATTTACTGCTTCGATCAATCCCTTACTGCTATAAGTCGCACCGGAAACGGTATCTACATCTGTATTCTGACTACCGATCATCTCCTGAAAAATCTTATTTTTCGCTCTTTCCATATATGACTTATCATCTACATAGTCATCCAAGATAAGTTCTGTTATTTTTCCGTTGGCAACCTTTACTGTAACCGACATAGTGCCTCTGTACCCCTCACCATTTCCAGTGTAGATACCATCTTGAAAGTTACCGACAGCATCATTTTCTGCAGTTTTTTCTACTGAATCTGCTGTTTTCTCTCTAGTCAAATTCCCTGCTATAAGGAACTGTGACACCATAATTGTGATACAGGTAACACCCACTCCAATCAGCACTCCATACCTGCTTCTGAGGTGCGCATTCCCTTTCGGGCACCAGCTTACACACTTCTGACAGCTGATACATTCTCCTCCGGCGATCCTGTCTTTCTTCGTAAGATCCATCCCCATACTGCATTTTGAGGTACATAAATGACACTTTCCGCAACTTTCCCGCGGCTTTTCAATCGGCAGAAAAGACCCTTGGGAAATCAGAGAATAGATGGCTCCCATAGGACAAAAATATCTGCAAAAAAATCTCTGCACAAACAGGGAGCCGATAAAGATCAAAAGAAGCAGAACTCCTCCAACGGACAGCAAAGGCTTCAAACCTGGCCAATGACCAAATGAAAGATACTGTCCAAACACCTGCCATGGACCGGTTGTTTTCACAGCTGTTACACCACTCCATATGAATATTATAAAGTAAAAAAGCACTGCATATTTGGCAAATTTTAGTATGTGATCAGCCTTTTTCATGCTTTCTTTTCTCGGAAGCAATACTCGCAGTCTGTGCGCACCAAACCACAGAAAATCCTGCACTACCCCGAAGCTGCAGAAAAATCCGCAAAAAAATCTGCCAACGAGCACCGTCGCCGGCACTGTTGCCACCAGCATCCATACAGAATCCTTCACACTTTCCCAGGAAATATTTCCCTTATATATGCAGGAAACGATGTTACCCACAGCTGCGAATTCCCCTTCGAATAAGCCTGGGATCAAAACAATGGACAATATCTGGATAACTACTTTGATCCAGTTGATTCTTTTATTTTTTATAAACTCTTTTTTGCTCATATCCTTCCTCGTAATCGGGAATTTTTCGCCCGACGCCATCAAATAAAGTACTCAATTACCTCTTCCACCGGAACTCTTGTCTTCTCATTATAAACCAACACCGCTTCCTGGGCAGCTACTTTACCGAGGGCATAAAGTGCATCTTCTTCCCTGTTGAAATACTGGAAAGGCACTTCGCGGTTGTATTCTCTTGGATGTTCCAGATCAATGAGAATATCCTTTTCCTCATAGGGTTTATCCCAGTAATATGGATCAAACAGCAGCCCGGGAGGTACCTCTTTTTCCTGGAATCCCCTCCTTGCTGTAGCAGTCCAGGCAATACAGCATAGTATTCCGGATCACTTCCGGCGGGATCTCGTCCCGGTCAAATAAATAGATAATGGCATTCAGCATGGACGTAGGTCCGCAGTCGTATTCTGATATCTGATAATGTAATGGATTTTTCATCGTCCAAACCTCCCTCTTTCGTACAAGTCTTCGATTGTAAGCAGCACTACGTTTTCTCGCGCTGCCCGAATCAGATATTGTTCACATATTTTTTCGAAAACAGGTCCCATATAATCATTCACATTTTCCAGAATCTCTTCGCAGGAAAGCTCCAAGCCCAGCATGGAATAATAATTCTGATTTGTAAAAAGGAATCGATACCTCAATTAGTCGCAAGGTCTTCAATCTCACAAACCTTATTACATCCATTGGAAATCGCCTCTAAAATGGAATTGTATACCGAAGGCTCTCTTAATTCAATTAATTTTTCATATTATTTTCAGAAAATACGTTCCATCAATTTGCCTAAAAGTATTCCGTTTATCAGTTGCCCATATTTTCTCCCGGCGGTATAATAGTAAATAATCGAGAAAGCAGTGTAGGGAGGTAGCAATGGGCAGATATCTGAATCAAGGAATGGAAAGCTTTATAAGAAGTGTAAATTCTGAAATCTATGTAGATAAAACCGGTTTGATCAAATACACCAACCGGGTAATGAATACATTGCAGGGATATGTCTGTGTCAGTCGTCCTCGCCGGTTTGGAAAATCTATGGCAGCCAATATGCTTACAGCGTATTATAGCAGAGGCTGTGATTCCGGAGAACTATTTTCTAAATTTGAAATATCTGAGAACCCTGATTTTGAAAAGTACAGGAATCAGTATAATACGATTTCTTTGAATATGCAGGAGTTCCTAAGCAGAAGTGACAGTGTTGAAGTGTTAATTGACCGGGTAAAAAAACTTGTTCTGCGGGATTTGAAGAGAGAGTTTCCTGATGTAGATTATTTTGATGATACGGACTTGGTGGAATCCATGCAGGACATCTATGAGACCAACAAATGCCCATTCGTTGTTATCATAGATGAGTGGGACTGTATCTTCCGGGAATTCAGACAGGATAAAGAAGCACAGGAAAAATACCTGGATTTTTTAAGAGATTTACTGAAAGATAAGGCATGTATCCATCTGGCTTATATGACTGGTATTTTGCCAATAAAGAAATACGGAACCCATTCTGCACTGAATATGTTTGATGAGTTTTCCATGATAAATCCAGGTCCTCTTGCGCCTTATGTAGGATTTACGGAGCTGGAAGTGAAGAGCTTGTGCAACAGATATGAAATGGATATGGATGAAGTAAAAGCCTGGTATGATGGGTATTCATTTTCCATGGCTACGTCTGTTTATAGCCCACGCTCGGTTGTAAACAGCATGCTTTTTGGAAAAATAGAAAATTACTGGAATCAGACAGAGACATTCGAGGCTTTACAGGTTTATATTGATTTGAATTTTGATGGTCTGAAGGATGACGTTTTAAGTATGATTGCCGGAGAGAGCATTCCGGTGAATACCGGAAGCTTTACCAACGATATGACAACATTCCGAACGGAAGATGATGTATTAACACTTTTAATCCATCTGGGATATCTGGCATATGATTCGGAAAATAAAACTGTGAAGATTCCGAATAATGAAGTGCGAAACGAGTACGTCAACAGCGTTGCAGCGTCGGACTGGGGCGAGGTATCAATTGCGTTAAAGCAATCTGCCGATACATTAAACGCAATCTGGCAGAAACGGCCACAGCAGGTTGCAGAAGGAATACAGCTGGCTCATTTTGAAACATCCCATATCCAGTATAATGATGAAAATGCCTTGAGCTATACCATTTCTCTTGCGTTGTATGCTGCAAGAAATTTTTATACCATACACAGAGAATTTCCAGGTGGAAAAGGATTTGCAGATCTTGTCTTTGTGCCGCGAAAGAAGTTTCCGGATAAACCAGCGATTGTAGCAGAATTGAAATGGGATAAGCATGCAGAAGGTGCAATCCACCAGATTAAGAATAAGGAATATTGCAGAAGTTTGGATGAGTATAAAGGAAATATTCTGCTGGTTGGAATAACCTATAATAAAAAGACGAAAGAACATGAGTGTATAATTGAAGATTCTTGTATATAGAAGAACCTGGGGCTGTCGCATTAGCAAATATATTTGTCGGCGGCAGCCCCGCTTTATGCCAAATTTTTTGTTTTGAACCATCAAAATCTATGCCAGGACATTTGCTTTTCCATGATATAGGTCTCTGCGGAAATTCATCATTTCGTCCGCTTCATTTCCAACGTACGATACGCCATAGGTGCCATCCTACACCCCTCATTCCAGGAAAGAAGCTGGCTATTTTCTATCTTGGGATAGATATACCCCAGTGTTAATGAAAATAATATCCAAAGGCAACACCAGAGTCCTCCCTGAGGGATTCCTATTTTTAAACCCAGCTCAAGTAAGACACTTCCAGCCAGAGCAGAAACCGCACTACTAACAATAATAATAGGAATGCTTGTATCTTCCATATAGGCAAGCAGAACCAGGCTTCCGATAACCGTACCGATAATACTCAAAAACAGGATCCGGACTACTCCATAAATCTTATCAAGATGCTTCATATACCTGATAGAAAGAAGATTTCTATCAGAATATGATGTGGCAGCTGTTTTCATTGCCGCGCCAAGATCCGAAGCATTCTGAATGGATACGAACACACCCCCTGTAGTCTCGGCCATCTTTCGCATTACCTCTCTGTCAACAGAGCCAAGTCCCACAGTACTAATATTAATCCCCAGCTCACTATATTCTTTCAAAGCGGAAGTAAATTCTGGCATATTTCCCTTAAACCAAAGAAAGTCCTTGCTTAAATCAGTCGCAGCTCCGTCAGTCAAAAAGATGATTTTCGGATTTACACCACCATCCCATACTCTATTTTTGTAATCGTTTAAAACCTTAATGACCGTCCCAAAGATCGTGGTTTCGCCGTCATTTTTAATAGGGATCTCATTATACTCATCATCAAGCGGCCCCATTTCTCTTGCAATCTGGGTATCGTCAGAAAAGGTATAAACCATATAGGGAAAACCAGCATTTTCCTCCTTCATAATTTCCGGAATTGCCTGATACCGCAATCCATTTGAATCATTCATGCTCATGGAACCAGATTCATCAAGAATAAAAATATAGCTTGTAGCTTCAATTTCTTTATGCTTTGGAGAAAGCTCATAAAGAAACTCCAATAGCGAAGATAAAAGTAATACCCCTAATGTGCCAATAAGCAAATATCCCAGCATTCTTCCAGCATTTGCATATAAAACGCTGTTTTTGTCAAAAGCTCCTGACACTACGGAGCCAATCCATACTGTAATAAACAACAATAAAAATAACGCCGCGCACATAATTCCGACCAAAAACGGAACCGGGAGTGCATTGTAATACTCTGTATAAATGAAGTAACATCCAATCCAGGCAGCCACTCCTGCAATTACACTCATACAGGAAACAGCTGCATTAATCCTGGGCTGCACCTTCTTATCCATAAATATTTCTCCTTTGATCTGAATAAAAGAAACTTAATCCTCAAATCCGCTAAAGATGTGATCAGCCAGACCATAAGCAATCGCTTCTTCTGCGTTCAAGTGATAATCCCTATCACAATCAACCGCAATCTGTTGGACACTCACACCACAGTTTCTGGCAAGGATCTCATAAAGCCTTTTATTCGTCTTCTCAATATGCTGGGCGGTCCGAAGTATGTCCGCCGTCTGACCTGAAAATCCGCCAAGTGCCTGGTGGATCATCATTCCTGAATTTGCTCCAATGTATCGTTTCCCTTTTGTGCCGGACGATGCGATCACAGCTGCCATAGAAGCAGCAGTCCCCATAACAATCGTTTTGAAATCACAGCCGCAGGTATTCATGGTATCCAGGATAGCGGAACCAGCGGATACAGAACCACCAGGAGACATAATCCAAAGTGTAATATCCTCATTGCTCAAAGCCGCAAGGTGATTAATCTGACAGCAGATTTCCGTGGCCATTGAGTTGGTGATCTCTTCTGTAATGTAAATTCTCCGGCAGGAAAACTCTTCTGACAGACAGTCAGAGGTCATATAGCCAGCTGCAGTAGCAATTCTAGTTGTTGGTATAGACATATATACTCCTCCTAATCCTCTTCACATGTGCCAAATAGCTCATCAAACTTCTGCATCAATTCTTCTTCAAGGTCCGGATCCGGGGAAGCACCCTCAGAAAAAGACCGTGGACGTTTATTTCTTTTTCCCCTGGATACGGTTCTCTTTTTCTGCACAGGTGCAAATGGAGCACGGATTCTCTTATTTACCACATCTGTAGCAAACTGGGCAACTGTATAGGTCGCAATTGCAGGCGGTTCAGCGCAAAAAGACGGGATTGGATAATTTCCAATCTCATATGCCTCAATACTTGGAAGCATTGTACAGTACCGGATTCCTTCTGCAAGATTCATATAAATAGCTTCTTTGTGATCCCAGGTTCTTTCAAGGGTCATAAGTTCTGCCTGAGAGCAAAGCGGCCGTTCTTTTCCGTCCGGTGTAATGCAGGTCGTTCCCAGCTTTGCTTCAAGCTCTTTTAGCAGTTCAAGCTCTGTAGAACCAAGATACAGTGTTGAAGCGCAATTCGAAAGTAGTTTCTCGGGATTTTCATATCGCTCTTTCAGAAGTGCCAGGCTCTGGACACAGAGATAATACCGGATGTTGCGGCTCCTATGAGTCGCAAGGCTTTTATCCATGTTCGGGATTGGAATAGAAGCAAACTCGTCCAGCACAAAATTCATGCGGACATCCAGCTTTCCATTCCTGCTATGATAGGCCTTGTCAACCAAAAAGCTCTGAATCTGGCTGATGATCATTCCCAGGATCGGATCTGCCGTGGAAGTAGTATCGTCTGTCACCAGAAAAAGTGCCGTCTTTGGAATTATGAGATCTTCTAAGGAGAATGTGCTATAGGAGAGCATCGCAGCAAGCTTCGGATTCTGATTGAACATTGCCAGAAAGCTGGATGCTGTGATCAGAATACTTCTAAATGTATTTTCCGCGGAGGAAATACACTGCTTCAGTGCACTTTTCACAGTATTATCCGGCATCAATGAAAGGATGTGTTCCTCAACAATAGCCGCTGAATTCCGTACATTGAAATCAGACCAGTTTAAAATATTAACCTGTTCGGTCTTTGGGTATGCCTCCAGCATGACCGCACCAGTTCCGTTTAGCCATAATGCCCCAGTATCTGGCCAAAAAGGATCTTTTGCACAATGCCGTTGTTCCTCTGCAAGGGAACTGATAAGGTCCGACAACAGGCTTAAGCCTCTTTCCTTATCCCCGCTCCGGTACACCGAGGCTGCATACTGAAGCACATTAAAACAATCTTTATCCATTGTCCGAAAATCAAGGCACCGCACATTATAGCCCTGAGCCTTCAGAAAACCAGCTTCACGGTTATATAGCTCTCCCTTTGGATCTGTGATCACCATATTTTCTTTTGCCGCTGCAAGCATCCGTATCAGCGGCATGAACCCACAAATACTCTTTTTCATGCCACTGCAGGCGATTAAAACGGTATGGCCATCCCCATCATCCATGTACACATTCCGGCCATCAGAGATAATTGGCATACCACCGGCCTTAAGAGCCTTCACATCTGTAAGATCAACTTTTGTAAGACATTTTTTAACAGCTTCCGTCGAAGTCCAGTGAGTAGCTGGTTTTTCGTATACATAGCCTGCATAAGCTGCTTCATACTGTTTCTTTCCCGTCATACCAGTGTTCCTTTCTCTTCTGGATGCTTGCCAAAAGACGCTCATATTCTTTCGGTGTCATCATATAGCGTATAGCAGATTCCCGGTTATTCCCGAAATTAACAATCGCATTCCTGCTGATTTTTTTCCCAGCACTCCTGGATATTTCACTAAGAAGTGCCGAAACAATGGTCTCATCGAATTCCATCTCCAGCAGTTCCTGAAGAAATTCTTTTACAAATGTGGAACACACAACGCCTTCTTCCTTACAAAGGGCATTCACGCGCTCCCTGCAGGAACACTTCTTTGGTTCTTCTCTGACTTTGCATAGGATATGTCCACGAAAAAATACCGACAGGATCCTGCCAACAAGCTCTCTTGCAGCTTTTGAATTCTGATTGTTTACGAGAAAGATATACTTCCAGCAATCACTCATATCGATCAGAAAGAGTAATGCTTTGTTCAGATACTCTTCGTCATGATGTGTCAGCCAGCTGTTCATATCAAGAACGATATAGCCCTTAAATTCATTCCGTCGTCCAGCGGCTTCAGCTGCTGTTCCCTGCAGACGTTTCAGCTCATTAAAGCCTTTGTCGAAAGGTGCTGTATAACGAAGTTCGAAGGAAAAAGAATCCCTGTTTCCTTCAAACTTTTCGGGGCACAAAACCTTCATCTGGGAAATAAGAAGCTTCGCGTCAGCTGCCTGAGTGTCCGGATTTCCAAGAAAAATGCAGTTCTCAGGATAATTATTTAACGTGTTAATTCTCATCCATCTTCTCCTCCATTAAACGTATCCTTATTGTACGATCCTCTAATACAATTTCCCATAAACTACCAGTTCACAAAGAGAGGGTAATGGAAGAATTTGCGATCATATCAATATAACCACTGATCATTTTGTCAATTCGGGCTGCACTCTTCCTGTCAGTCATTTCAATTTTCTGCTCTGCATAAAAGCTGACATCGCCTTCATCTGTCACCTCCATCCCGATCACAGCCCATGGATAATGGGGATTACGGTATTCACACCGCCTTCCAGCCTTGGAAAGAGGTGCTGTACCAATAAATCTCCAAATTCGGACCGTATTATCCTTGTCCTCGCATTGCAGATCAAAGGTATAGCCATTGGATGGAATTGTGCAATAGTAGAATGCGCCCTCTCTGCAGGGAAGTTTTCTGTATTTAATTCTAAGGCGGTCAAGTACCGCACCTGACATGGATGCCACTGTATTTTTCATTTGTTATTTCAACCCTTGTCTTTTTATCGGGTGAGTCTCCTTACTCACAAGCTTTTCCAACCGCGCCACACGTTTGGGCGCCGGCGGATGCGTACGATAAAGTACTTCTGTAAATGTTAACTGACGGCTCGTTTCCGGAGCAGCATAGGAAAGGAAATGTGCAAGCTGGACTCCATATCCAAGCTGCGCTGAATAACGGTCAGCCCGAAATTCTGCCGCGCGGTTCAAGCAGCCCGCAAAGCTGCGGTAAATAACCACAACTCCCTTCTGAAACAGGCCGAAAATTCCCCCCACAGCCCTGGTCGTCCCTTTGAACGCCATAACACCAAGCCACGAACGAAAGAAGCTGCATACCAGAAACACCAAAAAGATTACTGCCATAGCCGCAAATGATACAACGCTGACCGCACCACAGATAAGAAAAATTGTTGCAAAAACAGCACGGTTAAATTCTGCATCAAGGTGCAATATATGTGAAATTTCATGACCAAGAATCGCATTAAGCGTTATGGGATCAGCATTGTCAAATGCCCCTCTTGAAACCGAAACACTATTTGCACCATATGCAGTAGCCTGCATATCAGGATCGGCTGTGATCAGATAAAGTTTTAGCCTGGAAATGTCTACAGAACTAATACTTTTAACCTCCTCTGCAAGCTGGCATTTTGCAGTTTCAAGACGGGAGCATTCATAATCTGAAAGCTTTTTGGAACGAACTGCCCCATCCCTGAACAATGCGAAATACCCTCCAAGCCAAACATAGAGTGCAATTACCCCAACCACACCAGCTGCAACCGCTATATTATGAAACAGCGCATATACAGCAAAAAAATCAATAAGAAATACCGCGAATATTTTAAGAATACCTGGCAGCCGGATCATAACAGTACCTCCGATATCAGAACTGAAACAGTACCTGTGTTCCACCACAATCAATGATAGCGGTGCCGATGCACAAAGAATTAATCGTCTCCTTGCGGTAACGGGCCTCCCGCACAGGAACATTGCAGGTTTCTGCTTCAGTCCGGTTTGTTCCGAGAAGCATATCAAAAGCTGTTGACGCGCGGATACGCTTATCTACTGTTGTCGTGTAAGAGCGTCTGACCACATCGATCTGTCCGCAGCATGCCTCAATCCTGGAGCACGAATCCATAGAATCATGGCGGGAATAAATACGTACAGGAAAGGTTCTCATCAGAACGCTCAGATCTCTGTCCCCCAACGAAAAAGCATCTGTTGTAAACATATGGACATCTGTAACTGTAGGTAAATTTTTCAGTACTTCCACAATGCATTCGCGGTCACATTTGCCATCATCCACAATTAAGACAGAACAAGCTGCCGGCTGCTTTTTGGTAAAAGCCAGCATAAGCCTGCACATAACCTCCTGCATAGCCCGGTCAGAACCAAACTCACCAATTGCAAGATGTACTGCCGTTCCTGGATGGGGCTGGGAACCTCCGCCCACAAATGGAGCCAGCATTACCAGAAACATCTCAAAATCAGCGGCAGCACTGCTGACCTCCGCATATCGGGTGCGCAGATACTCGTAGTTCTCCCGGGACAGCCCGCCGCTCTCTTCAAGCTGACAAAGCTTCCATTTAACCAGGGCTGTTCCACTGTACTCTTCAAGGGTTTCCATACAAAGCGGCCCATTATTTCCCAGTCTCCGTTCTGTTTCTCTCACGAACGAAAGATAATTGACCACTTTCATTGCTTTCGTCCCTTCAAAACCTAACTCTGCAAGAAGGCTTCGAAGCCAGCTGATCTCTCTAAGCGAAGTTACCTCGAAAAGATCATTACACAGGTCAACATCTCCATTCAAAGGATTCAGAACATGAAACCTGCCAAAATTAGTGAAATCGCTGCCGCTTTGGGTATTGTCAAGAATAAAAAGGATTTTGCCAGCATCATAAAGGGAATTTATAATATACTGTCCTAATACCTGCCGCACACGAAAATCAATGCCGCTAATAAGATAACGGGTACTTATATCATTCTGAACAGGACGGTATACAGAATTGATATATTGGAGATAATTCATATGGCGCCTCCTTTCCTTACGAATTAAGGTTTATATGTACTCTTTGTGGAGGATAAGACAGGATTTTTACAATACAATCTCCTATCCCCAGAGACGCAAATTCTGCCTCGGTGACCATTGGCTCTAGGTCACACTTTACAACCGGATCCGCATAACGGGATGCCGGAAGTACAATACGTTCCCTGTAGGCAGAGCCATAAAGCGTCTGAAGTGTGGCGATTGTTGTGGGATCTCCCGGCCGGAAGCTGATCAGATACGGAAATCCAGCCAGCCCTCCTGTTGTGATATGCTCATTAAAATCAGTACTGAGTCCATAAAGATTTTCTACTGACTGGGTCGTAAGTAAAATCTGCAGGCCATATTCCCTTCCAAGGTTTGCTGCCTGATAAAGTCCCCAATCCGCTGATTTTCCGCAGTCTGCCATCTTATCCATTTCATCCAGTACCATAAGAATAGGAGCCGTAGATCCTGCAGCATTACTCAGCTTGTGATCTTTGATCTTTTTCATGTAGTATAAGAAAAAAGGTCTGGATATTTCAGCGGAGGCAAGGTCATACAGGAAGAAGAGATTTCGCCCATATCTTCCAGCCAGCCAATCGTGAATGGTATCCTGTCCATCCATCTCAAAGCTGCCAGAAAAAGCTTCAAGTACCTGGTTAAGAAAAAACTGGATGTCCGATGCACGTTTGGTGGGTTTGTAGTCTTTTGGACAATTAAGATCATATCCCCAGTCTCTTCTAAGCATAGAGTGGTTGCGGGGATGCCGTGCAAGATAGGCTAAAAGCTCCTCCGTTGTCATCCTGCGCAACGAATTCACCAAAGTCCAATTACCAGGGTTTTCATTTGGGAAACAATCCACAATTGTTCGCAATACACCGATAAAGGTATTGCGGGCAGCCTCGATCCAGGCCCTATTCTGATTCGCCCCACTCAGAAGTTCGGCAAACAAAAACTCAGCAAACTTTCTCATTTCTGCCTCTGGATCAGCTGATAAACGGATTTCCTTCACAATATTCGGGATGAACAGATTCCTTTCAGATATAGCCTTGGGATTATGTGTGATCACCTTGTCATTCTTCGACAAAAAACGGTCGATAAAAGAATGCTTTGTCTCAAAAAACACACCCTTTGTTTTTGGATCATCGGAAAGTAAAATATCTGCTGCCTCTTCCGTATAAGATTTCGTTTTTCCTGTGCCTACGGTGCCGAAGGTAATTACATTTACGCCTTTAAAAACCGGAAGTTCAACAGCAGTCCCGTCAGGTAGAACCGAATGGATATAGCCTGCTCCCTTTGGCCACTGCGGAGTTTTCATTCTCTGCAGACCCATTGATAGATCATAAAACATTTTTTACCTCCCTAATCATCATCCGAATCGCACTCTGCACTGCTGTCGCTATCAGCTGAAGAATCTGGGCTCTCACCAGACGCAGCAGTCTCGGCATCGGAAGCCGCAGAGTCAGTGCCCGGTACCCCACTAAAGTCTGCTGCCGCATAGTCTTCCGAAATACCAGGCAATTCTGCATCAGTATTTTCCATTAGCTCTGCATACTCTGAGCTGCTCATTGAATCAGCAAGGACATTGCCAGGATTCGGAGCATCAAAGGTATCGGGCAAGGCAGCTGACATATCATTCCATGCCTGCTGGTCTGCATAAGATGCATTGGTAAAGGAATGGTGAATGGACTCCGCATGGCCATCCGAATAAGTTACATTATCTGTTACCGTAAATAAGTCTGGTCGGGCTCCCGGCTCAGAATTCACTACAGCGGTTTTGGAAGAGTCAATAGCTGCTCCATTCTGAAGAGCGGAACGTTCCCCCTGTTCCATAGAATAGTAAGCTCCGTGATTGACGTCAGAGTTTTGCGGCACCACGTTCTCACGCGTGTTGGAGCCTTGTAACGAAGAAGCATTTACATGGCCTCTCTCATCCCCAGGAAGATACGCGTCTGTGCGGCTTGGCATATGGGAATGATCCCCCTTCTCAATAGAAAGGGGGCCATTCCAGGAAACATTACCTGTAACAGGATCAATGGAACTATAATGGTTACTACTCATTATTTTCTCCTTTCACTTCAAAACGCTCTTAACGATCAAATAAAGACCAACAATGGCAATCAGGCACGGCATAAACGCCTCAGCAACAGGTTCTAACGCGATCAGGGCATTTCCCACAGAAGCACCAGCATTAGGGAAGATACAGCAGATTATCAACAAGAGGATCAGAAATTTCATTGGCGCTCTCCTCCATAACTTAAACTGCATTAGCCAGAATCTGCTTGGCCAGTTCAGTTGACATATCAAGCATCACACATTTACGATTAACACTGCTGGCCTCTGAATTTGTACCCAGGCCAAATTGGTAATAAGGATCGTCTGCAACCTTAACCGTTACTGCTGTAATACGGTTTTCAGCAATGCCAGCCTCTAATAATACCGCTTTGACACTTTCTACCCGCGCCCTGCCAAGCTCAAGTGAAAAGTCCGTGTCATTGTCGCCTGCGCAGGTACCATAAAGAAGAATGTTTACTTCAGGGTGTTCCAAGAGAAAATCCGCAGCAGGCTGAATCGCATCCGCAGCTGCTACAGGATCAAGAAACTCTGAGGAGTCAGGCTGGTAGCGTACCTGCGATTCCGGAATTACGATAGGGGACTCAAGCACTGCTGCATCAGCCTCCTCCACATCCTGGGGCTCTTCAGTCTCCTCAGCTTTTTCAGCCTCCTCAAACACCTCAGGGGCAAGAACAACCAGGTCTTTGAGTTCGGAGCCTGTATCTTCAACAGCTATAGGGGAAACTGGCACATCAGGAAAGCTATAGCATTCTGAGCTGGGAAGATCATCCCTGAAGGTAATGGACTTTGCACCTAGTGCAGTAAACAGCTGATTGTAGAAAGCTTTCAGCTGTTCCTTCTCGTTAGGAGAAATCTTCGGATGTTTGTTGCCCCCAAAGTCCCCGCAGCAATACCAGACAACATCAATGCCAGACAGATCAACTTTCATTTTTTGAGCAACTGCAGAAGCAGATTCCTCCACATCCATCTCATACACAGGTGTTTCCACCATGTTAATAAGTCCTGTTGTTGACCTTCCTGAACAGTAGTAGACAAGTACATTATCGCGCCCATCAACAGCATGTGCCTTCAGTGTCCGTACCCCCAGTTCAGTAGCTGCTGCCATGTCGATTTGTGAAGACGTTGGCTTATAATTTGTAAGCTGCCCAGTCAGATCTGCCATGATCCCGGTACGTACACGTTCCATCATGACCTCCGTGTAGCCACGGTCAGAAAAATCCGGAATGGTTTTTGCCTCTCCGATCATAGCGGGTTCCCCTTCAGCGGAAATGAAGGCATAATCCGTACCAGGGTTCGCAGGGAGAGACGCAAGTTCATCAATTCCCTCGTTTAGTTTGGTTTCATCATCAGCGATGCCAACAACAAATGCGATGTTTACAGGATCGGAACTCTGGATATCCTCAGAGTCTCCACAACCGGTAAAGCTAAGAAGCATTGCCAGGGTCAGAATAGCAGAAAAGATACTTTTCATCATTTTGTTCATGGTTTAATCTCCTTTCAGGCTGCCTTTTTCATAATAGTTGTGGCAGGCATTTTGGAAATATCAGAAGAAGTTCCTTTTCTCAAAAGAGCTTCTCCTGATTCGGTCATACGCTCAGTAAAATCAGGATCATTGACACCTTCCGCCATCAGCTTGCGGCAATGAAGCTTCAAGCCAAGACGGGTGGCTTCAATCTGGCGCTCCGCAGCAGCACACTTACGTTCATCCCATTCCTTGGGGTCTGGCGCATTTTCCAGAAGAGCCCGTTCATTCAGCAGGGGATCAATTTCTGCAAGACACCTTGCAAGTTCCTTCTTCTTTCGCTCGCGGATAGAAACAAGAAAGGCATTCTCATCAACCGAGACCGAAAAGGAGAGAAGACCTGTTGCGGTTGTTAGAAACGCCGTGGCAAGAGTGACACCATACTCTGCAAGAGAATAGGATTCCTTACCCACGAATTCGCCAGCTGCATTAATAGTGCCATAGGTAGCGTCCATGGAACCCCAGCGGATCATTACAGAAGCGGCAACAGACAAAAGGAACATACTTGCCAGACCAACGCATATGATCCAAAACAGAGGCTTTGAGGTAAACTTTTCTTTTCTTCGGGAAAGAAATGTACCGAGAGCCCACATGGAAACGTCCGACATTACAGACATACAGATAACCGTGATCAGCAGCAGTGTTGCATTGGACAACAGAACCGTCTGAAGAAAACTGTAGTTTACAGCCGCATCAACAAGCATAGCGATTACCGTAATCGGCAGGCCGATTGAAATAGCAGACTTGCCGATGTGGATCTGAAACTGAGAACGAAGCTCCTCAAGAGGTTCAATCTCAGACTGAAGTTTTGCGATTTTTTTCTTAATCGGGTTAATCTTGCGGTCAAGTGCTTCTTTTCGCATTGTACGGGCAGACCGGATACGGACAATCTGGTTCTCGTTGTTTGCAGCAGCAGCCTCATGGCCAGCAATGACATGATCCATTTTTGCATCAATATATGGGTCACACTCCGAGCCGGTAGAATGACTGTCACAAGTTGCGATCACTCCACTAAGATACTCTTCAACCTCGTGATAGCCCGTCTCAATAATTTCAGGATTGTTCATAGGATAATCGGCAGTAACAAAATTTTCCAGTCCCTGACCGTAAGTAGGCAGAGATGCAGGTACATAATTGTCTGTCAGGACACTATAATCACCCTTCTTTTTAAAGATGCCCTTTCTTTTACTGCCTTCAAAAATCTTATTAAAGATACTCATCCCTTTACCCCCTTCAAAATAGAACCGATAGCATTCCAGGTATCTTCGTGGTTAATAATAATCTGCTTTGCGCAATCTTCATAAGTGATAGTGGGAAGATTATCACCATATACTGGCTTCATCAGAAGACCATGTCCATAACAGGCCAACGCAGATGCAAGAAGTTCTGAGGTAGCCTCCATCTGATCATGTGCGGAATCGTACTCCGCACGAATGTCGTTTGCGATTGTTGCCAGACTCTTCAGGATAGCCTGACGCTTTTCCTCAAATGATGCACGTCTCTTAGCCGCCTTTTCCTTAGAACGAACCTGCGCATTGCTCTCACTGTGCGCATTTTGTTCCTTTTCCGCTTCCACAATTGCAGCGGTCACAGCAGCGTAATCCACCAGCAGTTCATCTGCATTCACCCATGCCTTATTAAGCTTCTCTTCTGCTTTTTCCCGGCGGGTAACGCACGCATTACGGAAGCGTTTGATCTGACCCGTCACATAGCCAGAGGCAATCTCATTGGTTTCCGGGCAGAGACCGCCAGTATGGAGAACCTTTCCCTGCCAGAATCCACGAAACCAGATAAAGAAACGGGGTGTACGAATTCCTCTCATAGGAAGAGCCTTTTTTTTATTCCTGCTCATCGTTTTATCTCCTTTCTTACGCTGCACGGTCAACAGCATAGCTACATTGGTAATTCTTATGTACCGCCTGGCAAGGCATCTGAATAAGTTCTTCGTTTTCGCGAAGCACATATTCCACCTGTCCTGGAATACGATCCAATATCTTTGTGATCTTCGCATTATGGTTATTGCCGATCTCATACATTTCCTTTACGGTCATGCTAAAACCGATGCCATCAAGGCATCTTCCATACTTGCGGAAAAATGCAAATACAGAACCAGAATAGTTTTTTGTGTCAAAGAGCCAAAGGCGGTCCCTGGTTCCTACAGGCTGATAGTAGAATCTGTGTTTACCGAAATCAGAAACACAAATAATACGGTCTTTGTTGTCACGTTTCATACTATTGATCTTCTTCATGATCCTGTCCTCCTCATACTGAAAGGTGAATATACTCTGTACGGTTTTTTTCTTTGGAAATATAACTACATTGCCACTTAAAACCTGAAGTGCACATTTGGTATCACCTCCGTTTCTGTATGGTCTTAGATTACCATACTGGCCAAATTAGAGACATCAACCTCTAGTTAACACAAAAAAAGAGCACTTGCACAAAGCAAATGCTCGTTAAAAATGAAGGGATGGTACGATCAAACATCCTCCGGGAATTCAAACAATTTCAACAGATCATCTGGTGATGCTGTTTGACCATATGCTGTAGCCGGTATTTCTGTTTCTTTCGCAAATTGATTATCACTCATTATTTCTCCGTCCGGTCTCAGCTGACGAAGCCATTGTTTTCCTGGTATATCCATGTATATACCAATTGGAATGATCGATAACTCATCATTAGCAGCTTGACTTCTTAATCGGAAAACAGCCTCTTCGGCTTCTCTGCCGTCTGTAGGAAGCCCATCACTAATCAAAATAAAAACTGGTTTATAACAGTTAGTTAAAAAGCTTAGAGCTTCCGAAAGACTACGATAAAAAAAGGGACGAGCTGATCGTCGTCACCAGTCGCCCTTGAGCGCCGATAGCTGATGATCAGCTCGTCGAGAGAACAGCCATACAACTCCGATAGGAATACCATATGCGAAAGCGAAGGTAATCTTCTACCATTCTCCCACATACTGATGATAACCCTGGATGCAGAATCTCCACATCGTTCAAAGAGTTCTGACAGAAACTCCTGCGTGATTCCATGATCACGACGAACCTTCCTTAACTGTCCCCCTGTTGCAACAGGATCAATCCCCATGAGCCATGAATTTCCGTAGTTAGTGATAACGTTTTTCATTGTTCTTCCTCCTAAGCTTTTTGTGTAATACCATTCAAAAAAAAGACACTCAGCTTTGGTATGAAGGACGATCCTGTACTCTCTATATTGTAGCAGATTGCCACCTTTTTTTCAATACTACAGCTTGATAATTAGATTAACCTACAGTTTACTTTCTGTCTATATTCCCTTTCAAAATATACGGTCATCCAGCCTTAATCAATCACTTCCCCGGTTTCCATGTCCTCTATATCCAGATAAATTGCCCTGCACTTTTGGGGAAATTCTTCCAAGTGCACAAGTTCAAGCCAGTTTTGGTTCCAGTCGGTGTGCCAATGGCCGAAATACCAGTGTTTGAACCTGCCCTTTTTCTCGTCACTGCCATCTGCAGACATCTCATTGGTCTCATTCAGCTTGTCGCAGACCCATTGGAAATAGTTCTGAAGAGGTTCTTCTTCCCTGGCTGCGTGATAGCAGCCTAGTGTTCGCACTCGATAGAGAGGACATGTGTGTGTGATTCCAAAATCAATTTGGTAGCCTTCTGCTTCCAGATTCTTACTGGAATTGACGTAATCTTCATCTGTAGGAAGCTCTTCTTCCCAGTAGCTTTCGTTTAGTTTGCGATATTGGCGGTCTATACTAAATGCCCCACCGAAGCACCAGATCTTAATCGGTTCTGTCTGTTCTTCACTTTTGAATATCTTCAAAATTTCGCCTCGACAAACATGTATAATGCGGTGCCAGATCTTATGACATCTGGCACCGTTCCAGGTTGTGACTGGATAGGAATTCAATGCCGGATGATTCTCGTGGTTGCCGTCTACGAAAACCAAATAGCAATTATGCTTAACTAAGAAGTGGTTCACATCTCTTAAATATGATTTCTCACTGGTATCATTTAAGAAGATGTACCCGAAATCCCCGGCAACAAAGAGGCAATCACCTTCTCGCAGCAATTTGGCAATGTACGCCATAGCGCCATGGTCGCCGTGGGTGTCTCCGGTTATAAGGAGGCGGCCTGTTATGAGGGGATTTTCACTGGTTTTATTGTTTTGGCTTTCTGCGGAGCTCACTCTTTCTGCTGAATTTTCTGTTTTCGCAGCGCTTTCACTTTTCTGTCTTTCGTTTTTCTTCTCCATATTTTTAACCCCTCCATAACTAATACATCATATTTACTTTCTACCATGCGGAAGCAGAATATTTTTCCAATCCCGATAGGAGAAAGCGCCGCAGCGGTAACTGCGGCGTCCGCCGCGAATCCCCTCTATAATTAATCAAGCTTCCGGATAAATATCTCCCCACTCAAATCCCAGTTTCTTCATTTCTTCATCCTTAAGAAGAAGATATGCTTCCTCATCCTCTTTGTTCACAAGCTGGGAAGTGACATCAATATGGTAGTTCTGTCCTTCTCCTAATGTTACCATGTTCCAGCAATGGTTGGTAGCTTTATTTTCAAATTCCGCTCTACCAGTTAGCAGAATGCAAGGGATTCCAAAGGCTTCACAAATGTAGTTCATTGCAAGAGCAACACCCACGCAGCCAGACTTTCCATAAAGAAAAGCCCCTTCGATATTGTAAATCCATGGACGTGGCTGTGGTTTTTTCAGTTCGTCGGCGGCGTATTTTACATGATGCAGAAGGTAGGAATATGTCTTTTTGATAGCCTTGGCAGTCTCACTATCCATCATTTCAGCAGGATCTGCTTCTGTATTTTTATTGGTTCCAGAACACGCCTCCGCTTCTTCCATCACCTTCTCCATAATCTCACGGCGAATCTCGCGAACCTTCTTCACGACCAGTCTCGCTTCTTTCTCATCCTTTGTATACACCAATTTCAGTAATCCATCATCACTCAGACTCAACTCTGTTGAGTTCCAATAAAGAGATAATTCCGGGTTATCATACCGCAAAGCGGAGCATACTTTTGCCAGACGCTCAAGCTCCTGTGTACCACTTAAAACTACAGCGGAATCGTGCTGTACTACAGCTTCTGCAATATTTCTGTAGTCTGTCTGGTCATCAACGTCAAGCAAAGAGTAATAAAAACCTCCAATCTTGAATTTTCCAATATTCATTCTGACTCCTCCTTTATATCGTCTATCTTCGCGTTGCTGTATTTCTCCACAGCAACGCGCCCCTTAAAGCTTCCTATTCACCGCAACATAACATGTAAAAGTGAACTTTTTCTTCCAAAGTTTACACAACCTCTTTGTAAAGCTTGTCCACCTGCTTCTTTTCTTTCTCGAACTCTTCAGCGGAAAGAAGGGCCTTTGTCTTCAGCGTTGCGCTGACCTCGGTTCCCCATGTCTTCTCGCTGGCGTGCAGCTGCAATACACCACTCTCGTCCATTGAGAGCCTAACCTGAATCGGGGAATGTTCTGGCAGGTCACCTCTGATTTCCAACTCGCAAACCCCTAAAAGGCTGCACTCATCAGGCTTAATTTTTCTGCCCATGTCACTCTTGCGGAAAACATTTTCCCACACCTCCAGATTTGCTTTTCTCTGGTTTTCCGTTCGTGTAAAGAATACTTCCTCTTTTTCCACCGGAAGTGTGCTGCCGCGATAAAGAACATTTACAACCTTATCTCCAGATTCCTCCCAACACTTGATCCCGTAGGACCTGTGACTGACAAGCTTCAGTTCTTTGATGATGTTGCTTCCAGCCTCAACCTCTGAATCACCAGTTGTTTTTCCAGTGTTTTTCTTTTCTCCCCAGTTGATCTTTGGATCTTTCTTGGCAGCGAGATACCCGCCATAAATCGCTGCTCCGCATGACACTGCCAGGTCAGGATCTTTAATCAGCACCTGAATCCCCGGATCAGAGAAAAAAGACTTTACCATTTCGTGCACAATTGGCATCCTGCTTGTGCCGCCACATAGGATGATCAGATCAGGTCTGTTCTTGCCAGCCAGCTCTTTGTTTTCCTTGGCCAGCTTCTTGAGCTCGCTATCCACCTCTCTCAAAACATTCACAATTTTTGTTTCAAAGGATTCCTGTCTATAGGATTCACACTCGCTCCAGCCAGCTGTATATTTCTCATACTGTTCTCTTGTAAGACCAGCGCAGGGATGTTTCAGGCACTGCTCAAGATCTGCTCTGGTCAATTTAATAGACACTTTATCTGTATATTTTTCTCCTACAGAAAGGGAAAAAGTAGTCTCATTTCTTTTACTGAGTGTTTCCTTTGCAAGGCGAATTTTAGAAGTAAGCTCTTGTTCTTGATTGGCATCCAGTTTTTTATCAGCCAGAAATTTAGATTTCACAAATGCCTTAAACAAACGATCTATATCTTCTCCACCACATTTGTTGTTACCCCCTGATGTGACCTCCGTAATAACTCCTTTACGGAAGGAAAGAGCAGACAGATCTGTCGTTCCGCCTCCTACGTCCACCACTTCCAGCAGAAGCTCTTTTTCTTTCTCCAATTCCAGTTCCTTCTTACACTGATCCAGAACATAAAGTGCCGCTGAAACTGGTTCTTTTAATAATTTCACATTATTCATATTCATTCCTGCAAGCTTGGCTGCCTCAAAAACCGCATTGTTTTCTTCAGCACCAAAGTTAGCCGGCACAGTCACTGTGACAATTGCGTCATCTGGAATTTCCTCACCGTCCTGATCTTCGACTACGCTGTCAATAATGCGCCGGAGAACCATGCTTGTAAGCTGTTGCGGTGAATAAACAACACCATCTACCTTTAAAGCCTTTGTAGTTTGGCCCATAAGTCGTTTAAACTGTGAGCAGCTTCTCTTTGGAAAAAGCTCACGGCAGCTATCAGCTTTCCTGCCAATCAAAACCTCACCATTGGGTGTGATAGTAACCACTGAAGGAGTTGCTTCCTCTCCATCCTGGCTTAAAACATTACGCACTCTTCCCCACTCCTGAACAGCAGCGTAGCTAGTTGATGTTCCTGAATCGATTCCAATAATTTTTCTCTTTGTCATGGTGTAATCCTCCTTAAGTTTGTACTATTAAGATACCTCAAAACAATGTTTTTTTAACTCCCAGCGCCTTGAAAAATTCCGCATTATCTTGATCCTGGAACAGAATTTCCACCATAAGAGACAGATGTCTTTTTAATGTTCTCCCTTTGAACTTCTTTTTAAGAAATGCGGACATCTTGCCAAATTCATAGGGGCCTGCTTTTATCTCCAGGGAATAATCATGGGGATCCGGCTCTCTGCGAAAGACCAGATAAAGCAATTTGATATAATTTTCTTCGCAATAGTCCCCCGGAAAAAGGTGGAATAGGTAAGCGCGCAGCTTTTCCCGGAAGAGACCATACGCCTTCTGGCTGTCTTGCTGCAGTCTCAGTGCCGCCTCGTATACGTCATACTCAGTAGCCCTATGGTCTGTAACATAATCTCTGCATACCTCCAGCAAAGAGACAACCTTTTCTTTTACGGCTTCCTCATCCCCATCATCATTGTCAGCAAGATCCAATCCGTATGACATTCTAAGCCCCATAGCAATGAAATCTTCCAGGTTCATAAAGGAATATCTGACCTCATGATCAAAGCGAATCTCCTCCGTAACCAGAATATCGGGCCCATTAGGGGACATTGGGCACTCGCCATTCAAAAGAATAAACAGTCTCTCTTTTACCAGGCTGCTAATACAGCATAGCGCAGAAAACATGGATTCCTGCTGCTCCATTGGAAGGGCAAGCTGGATTTTCATGTTCTCTTTACTCACTGCTTTCAAGGCGCTTGCCAAGCCGATCACCTGCCTATAGTCCAGCTCATCCAGCCAGTATTGAAGGTTTCTATGATTCAGTTCTCTTAATTCATCCACGGATGGAAGTGTCCAGTTTTCCGGGTGGTCTGGATCAAACTCGTCGGGGAAAAAAAACTTTGCTCCACCTTCTGGTTCAGCCAGAATGTTGTGGCAGAAAAACTCCAGTTCACTCTCCTCTAAAATAATGCCTCTACAAATCTCATGGGGACGACGCTCAAAGGCGTTCCCTCCTGGAATCTTCTTCACCATCATCGCGATGAAGTTTCCATTCTTTAATGGATAAATTCCTCTTGCATACGGCACGTCCCTTGAAACAAGAATTTCCATACAGTTCTCATAGATTTCTTCCAGAGCCTCCTGATCGAAGCCCTGGTGATATCTGCTGCCCTGGTTATTCCAACTGTCCGGATCATTCCCGTCGCCCTGGTTATTCCAGTTGTCCTGATCCTCCTTCACCACCGCAATTCCAAGTCCACCTGTATTTGGATTACGTAATATTACGTATCTATCCATCTGGTTAAAGCGGGCAGCTCTCCTTTCCCACATCTGCTGTTCTTCGTCAGAACCAGGGCTTGGATCATAATATTTTTCCATCTCTTTCTTTCCAACTGTGCCTTTCATTCTATCCCACATAATAGCCTCCTATCTGGTGTACTCACCGTATGTATCGTCCTCAAATTCCTCGTCGTCATCTTCATCATGAATCAGGATTTTTTCCTTGAATCTCCGGAAAAATGATTTTTCTGATGTGCCATTCTTGTTCCTGTTTCCGCCCAGACCAGACACCCGTTCCTCCTTTGGCGCCTCTGTGTTATCCTCTTCAACAGCGATCTTGCACATGCCAAGATCCGCTAATGTCCGTGCGATCGGCATATCTATACAGAAAGGCTCGTACTGGGACTGGGAGAAGGTATTCCCTTTATCTGGGGCATTTCCGATGGATGCGATCATAGAATAGTGAACAGGTCCAGGAACCATTGTTTTCAACATCAGGTAAAAGCCTGGATAGTTCTTCTGAAGGAATTTTTTGATTGCTTCTTCGCGTCGATTGAACTCTACATAGGAAAACCCATTTGCATTGCTTTTGAGAAGCAGTTCACCATCTGCGGTCATATCCAGAGAATTGGAGATGACAGGCTGCAGGCAGGGATCATGGAAATTTTTTAACAGCAGATCTGCTTTTGTGATTACCACCATAAGCTGACAGGAATCCAGTTCACCTTTTACTGTAAGGTTCTGAAGGACTCTGCTGAGAATTTTCTTGTAATATTGCTGCCCGTTATTGCCGCTGACCAGCAGCTCATCCGCACCCACACACAAGTAAAGACACTTGAAATTTAAAGCAGTGTTCTTATACCCGATATTCAGGCACTGTTCTCCATCCAGATCGTGAAGCCTCAGTAAACAGTGACGAGGCTCTCCATCATCATAAGTGAGATAATAAATATTCGGAGTGATTGTGTTTGGGCTAAACACAGTAGGAGGCGGAAAGACTCCTTCGTATTTCAAAGCATAAAGAAACTTTTCATACTCACTTTTCCCAGATGTGTCTCCATAGATGCTCTCCATGATAGAAACCTCCAGCCCTCTGCTTAAGGTTTCATGAAAAGCCGGGTCCGAAAGTTGACTAATATAGGTTGTTTTGCCAACTGCTGGCCGACCAAGGAAGGCAATATCCAATGTCTCACATGTACCAGCATAGAGTGGCAAGAACTCTTTTGTCTTCAAGCTGGTCTTTAAATTCAAAGTGTCGCCTTCCGGAGAGACCAACGCCACCGGAAAGTTCTTATTATCTCCATAAATAGGCTTCACACCTGGAGAGTGAACAGTGTAAATCTTCTGCTTTTTTGGCTCCTTTTTTGTTCCCCAGATCTCAAAATCATTAGGTTTTTCGTGGAATAACTCTTCATTTGTGAAGCCGATATCCTCAATGGACAGTTCGTTTCCTTTTAAGTCAATATACGGGACATATCCAGACTGGCTGTTGTTCTGCCAGAAACTGGAAGTCTTCTTTACTTTCGGTTTTTTCTTCATCTATTTTTCCTCCTTTATATGCACTTCATCAACTGTCCTTATTTACCAAATACTGCAAAATATCCCTTGCCAGCAATCCTGCACTTACGCTTGAATAACTCCCGTCAACCTTATCGAGGCAGACGGTAACACTATAGGTCTTAGCCGCGTCCCCCCGATAAGCTGCCGTAGTCCACACGGTATAAAGACCATTCAAGCCATCTTCCCCTGCAAGCTGCGCTGTTCCCGTTTTGCCAGCCCAATTTGACATTACTACGTTTTTTAAAGTTCCTTCCTTTGTTACGCCTTCCATCAGATCTGCCACCTTGTCCGCTGCCGCTTTGCTGCAAACCCGCTTTTTAAAAGAATGTTCTACTGACTTCCATTCACTGCCTGGCTGGGACTGCGCAGCAATAAATTCGTATGGTTCTACAAGTACCCCATGATTGAAAATGGCGTTTGTTAAAAAATTTATCTGGAAAGGACTGATGTAACAGTCTCCCTGTCCTATAGCACCTAATAAATACGCCTCATTCTTTGTTCTTTTATTTTTTTCATACACAAACCGTCCATCCCAGTACATAAAATCATGGAAATGGAAGGAGGATCCAATTCCCCATTCTTCGAGCTGTGTCAACAGTTTTTCCATATCCAGCTTTTCTAAAAGGTTTATAAAAAAGCCGTTACAGGAGTATTTTAAAGCGCCTGCTACCCCAACGTTATTTCCATGATAGGCGCCTCCCGCACACTGGACAGAGAACGTTTTGCCCCCTGGAAGCTTGAAGGTGTGATTTCCTGAAACACAATTGTATGTATACTTCGTCAGATTCACATCCTGGGTTATATCCATTGCCGCCCCAGCCAAAATAGGCTTCATAACGGAACCGGGATGGAACACTTCACTAAACACAGCTCCATTTAAAGCCAGAATTTCACCACTGGAAAAGTCAGAGGCGACAACATAGGTGTTCGAACTGTCATAGCCATAATTCTTTATCAGAGTACTGATTTCCTGCTGGGTCTGGGCATCTAACGTAAGCTGCAAAGAGCCACCCACTCTTGCCTGAAATGGATTCAGCAATGCCTGACGGCTAAAGCGGTTATCTTCGGTCCCGAAAAGTACAGAGGCATTAGCTGCCACTGAATTGAACTTGGAACTTGTACCAGAAGAGATATCCATGCCCAACAGGTCTTCGAAGTCTTCTTTGATCTGCGCGCTGCTCCACACCAGACCGTTTTCGCTCCCATTTTTTTCCGCGCCCCGCACCAGAAGTACTCCATTCCGATCGTAGATTGCACCAGTCTGGTATTTTTCATGAAGCTGTAAGATTTCCCCGTCTGAAAAATCCGTAACCAGAGAACCACCCGCAGCGCGCACAGAAAAGAACGCCAGCGCCGCAACAATAAACAGCACAAAAAACAAATATAAACGACGGTTAAAATTCTTCATTTTCCAGATCATCATAGCTGTATTCCTCCCCTTTCGCTTTATATACCAGCCCTGCATGAATCCCCACAAAAGGCATGAGCAGGAAAACATTAATTGACGCTCCCTTTGAAATAAACGGGAACGGAACGCCAATGGTGATCGTCGTACAGGAGATTACATTTAGAAGCATAATAATCCCTGTAAGGACTGCACAGCATAAATTCAAGTATTTATCATATAAAGACAAGCCTTCCGGTTCCGTTAGCATCCATCTCACCAGGAGCAGCCCACCGACAATCACTCCTAACAGGAGAAATACACCGAAGTTGTCCCAAAGCAAAACTAGAAGATGATCTGACGTTCGCGTGGGATAATAAGCCGCAGAAAGATGTCCTGGTCCATCCCCCCACCAGCCGTCCTCATTCCAATGACGAAACAGGTACATCAAACTTTCTGCCTGCTGTTTTAAAACAGGATTTTTGTACGCAGCAGCTGGATTCAGGAAGATCTGTACCCTATCAGAAATATGGCGTACATGTGTTGCCGCCAGAAGCGCACCACCTGCACTTGCTGCAGAATACAGCAGTTTTGCAGCCACATTGCGGCATTTAATGAAGAACAAAATTGTAGTTCCCAAGCCCAGAACTGCCAGCAAGCCAAACTCATTATTCAGAATTCCGCTTCCAAAGTACAGTAAGAATGTCCAAAGAAGAAGGGCGACGCAATTATAGGAAACCATACTCGGATTTCCCCCCACGTAACGATTCTCACTGACGGAACAAAGCCAGGACACCCCAAACACGTAGCAGAGCAAAAGCTCAGCAAATACCATAACTCCAAAGAATTTCAGGTTCGAGCCTCCAGATGAACCGAACATTCCTGCGCCATACACACAGATTACCGTTGCCGCCATAGCCAGGTAAGCGACTGTTCTCGTGCGGTAAAAGCTGGTGTAGCGCACGATCACAAACGCGACCAGGAACGCCAGAAACATCATAATAATCTCGAAAAGATAAGATTCCCGGAATACATCCCATAAAGTAGCATTTCCTTTGAAGGTATACTCGGAATCTGTCTGGCAATACACAGACATACCAATGTTAAGAAACACCGCGATCAGCAGAAGCCCCTGTCTCACCTTTCCGCGAGGATCCTTTTTACATACCAGAAAGCTGACCACAGCGAGCAGAATTACTGCAGCTATGTATTCTTTTAGTAACAGCAGCGTAAGGTTAACCGATTCTGTAGTCCAAAAGTAGAGGAACACGCTGAACATAAAAGAAAACAACCAGGTTACCATTATTTCCACCTCTCTTTCTTTAAGCTCAGGTCAACGTTTCCCACGCGGATGCGCTTGTATTCATGCAGCTCCATTCTGCATCCCGGATTCGCATGATACTGAGCACCCGCAATGGTTACCGTTCCTTTCATAACCGTAAGGTACACACATTCTGGCCGTACATCCAGGAAAAGCCGCGTTCTGGCTGAGACGTCCAGATAAATATCACATCCCCTGTCATTTCCGAGCAGATACGTGCCTTTTTCTAAAGGCATTTCATTCAGCTTTGGGCGGCCTGCCATGAGCAGGAAACGGCGAAGACCGAATTTTACAGAACCAGTCCTAACTGCCTTCACATTCCACAGGATTTCTCCGCGGCCCACCAGAGGCTTCCTCTGGATGAGAAAGGAAGCGATCTCACAGATAAGAAAGCAGAACAGGCTGCCGGTTGTAAGTAACTGATATACGATCGTTTTGTCCATTTTGGTCACCTCTTTTTTTTCCCGATTTTTTACACACACGCCGGATAAAGTTTGTGTCGCCAGGTGTGCGAAAGAATCTGCATCTGGATATCGTCCTTCATGTAATAGTCCTCTCTAACCCTATGGGCAGACTCTGACCTGCACATATTCCATGTTAAATCAATATGCTTTATTGTGAGACCGTTACTCAGTTCCACCATTGTCCACGCGTGATTTGTATCTTTCTGGGTTGCAATTTCATCTATCGGCTCGGCCCATCCCTCTATGTATCTAGCTTTTATCTGAAGTTTATGAAGAATATAACAATAAGTAAGACTGTAGCCGCCGCACACCGCATCTCCAAAGATAGCTTCCAGCGAGTAGGCCCTGGCAGGGTATTTCCCATTTTTCAGCTTTGCTTTGCAATAGCCATAGTTTTTACAAAAATAATCATGAACTGCTTTGATCAGCTCCTCGTCACTTAAAGTCTGGTTTCCCGTACTTCTTCCAATTGCAATACATTCCTGTATGATCTCATCTGCCTTCTTTTCAATAGCCCTTAAACGATTTTCTCCATCTGATGGATAGAGCATTGTATATGAAATTTTTAACGGTTCGTTTGCATTTACTCTCCAGCTATAATTTGATCTGACCAGATCCCAGACAATCGTCAGTTCCGGAAAATCGCAGTGAATCGCATGTAGAATCTGGTTCAGTTCCTCTCCTATTTTTTTCTTCTTTGTTTTTTCACCGCATTCGTATTCACCGGAGAGTCGTCTGGCTGCCACAGCCTCCACTATAGACCAGTATGCAGTTTTCATAGCCGGGCTCAAATTTTCGTATGTTCCCCACACATCTCGTCTGTAATAATCGGTTTTTTCTGCCGGAACAGAGAAGGAATCCATAGATAATCTCCTGTCACTGGCATACAAAGCTCCACCTAATGTGGGGGCTGTTTCTGGCTTGTATGCATACACTTTCAGACCGGAAAACTGGTCTTCTTCACGAATGCGTAAGGCCGTTTTTTTGCTCATAGACTCCATGCCAGCAAACATGACTACGCCTTCTGTTATGGAGTATTTCTGACAGTGCTCCCACAGATTACAGTACACTGATTCATATAATTTTTTCTCATCAATACTTCCACTGTGGTTTTTTTCAACCCTGAAACGGCAGGACTTTCGTCTTCCATTTAGCAAACCTTCTCCATTCCAGCCTTCAGGTTTCTTATGTTCCAGATATGTAATTTCGCCTATAATGTTTTCCTGACATTCCTCCAGATAAACAACCAGCAGCTTTCTGTCATTCTCTGTGATACGCTTCTGCATTGCGTAAAACGCTGTGACAGCATGAGGAACCGTTAAAATCTCAATAGTCTGAAAACCAGTCTCTTTGATTTCTTCCTTCATAATATTTCGGATTACCGGACTTACACTTGATGGAGTGACCAGAACTCCGGACAGCTTCAGTTTTGTTTTGTCGTTTAGTTTGCCCTCCAGAATCGTCAGCGGTCTGTTGTATTTTTGGCAAATACCAGCTACATAAAGATTTCCGGTTGCAGTAAACTGGACGGCGGGGTTGTTATATTCATTGACGCGTTTCATTGCACGCCTCCCTCGTTTTCCTCAAAAGCTCCAACCACAACCTCAGCCAGGACAATGGGTTTTCCCTCCCAGATGTAAGTATCATTTGACACATACAGGATTTTTCCATGTTCAGCCGGATCCGTCACAGCTTCGCGTCGTGTAACTTTGTGAATGTTTTCATCATAGCTGTCACCCACTTTAACCGGAATAATCTCTACTCCCTGTTCTTCCAGAATTTCTTCTATCTCAACCAGCAAATATTCCAATGTAATAATTGGGCTGTTAAATTTAATATCCTCAAGTTCACATGGGTAAATTGCTTTCTTTAATTCCTCACGGATGCGGATATAGGTACGGATGTGTCTTTTTTCACCAATGCGCGCCTTCATTTCCTTAAACTCCTTGTAAAATAGATCCATAATCTCATCCTGCATCTCAGCGCGGGCTGCAATCGCAGTTAATTTTTCATTGGAATCCTGACCGACGCTTCTCATTTCTTCGCATTCCTTGCGGATAGCCTGCTCTAGCAGGACCGTTTTTCTCAGATGCTTTTTCTCTACTCGTTTATTCATAGGTCTAGTCCTCCTTAAATCTGTGTGAATTTCTTTTTATTTTCTAAAATCATTATATTTTTTTACGATCTCGCGGTCACTCCCACGAGGACGCAAAAAAAGCACTTAACACATTGTGTTAAATGCCTTTTTCTATATTTTATATTCTATATATTTATTTCGTGTTTAAAACCGCCGTCTCCAGCCACTCCTTCGCCATCTCATACATCCCATCAAACTCCAGCAGTCCCCCATACGCAAACCCTTTCCGGTCCCCATACATACTCATAATCCCCCAGGAATCCTTAGGCTTAAAGCCGCCTTCGACATCTGCGTATTTGTGGATCTGCAGGTCGTCGTCTGCCCAGAAAAGGTGCAGGTACTGGGTGTTGATTCCGTTATCTGCTTCAGTGTAGGTATAGACCATGCTGTCCCAGAAGCCGAAGAATGGTCCGCTTTCGTCTGCCCTTAGTTTTTTGCCTGGGGAGCAGTTGATCCGTGTGTCCATATACACAACGGATTCCATCTTCTCTTCTTCCAGATTATAGAGCCAGACGGAGTCTTCATCTGCTCCTAACAAGCATGTGCTGTCACGGAAAAAGCACATATCCAGATGCCTTTTCTCGCCTACGTTCAGGGTATGGAGAACTTCCAGAGTCTCTGCGTCCAGAACCCAGACGCTGCCAGAACGGTCGTAAATCAGCAGGTTTGTGCAATTTCTATTTTGGACAATTTCCACAGAACCATAATTCTGATCATTTTCCAGAGACAATGTTTTTTCTGCCAGAATCTTCTTCTCCAGCGTCGAATATATAATTACTCTGATCTGGTTCTGATACTGGCTGATTATTTCCAGTTTTATGTCGCCGTCTGTATCCGGTTTCTTTGTCAAAATATCGCGAATGTGTTCTACGTCATTCAACCCGAGAGAAATTTCCGAAAGCTCCTGTGTCTGAAAATCAATATAAAACAACCGATTCCCGTCACGATCCGCAAGGTTTCCACATAAATATGCCCCTGTCAGATCAGAATTGTACTGAATTTGATCTAAGAGCCCTGTAACCGTTGCCAAGGTCCTGCTTTCCCCATTCTTCAACGGGCAAAGTGTTATTCTGGAAATGGTCTCATAGTTCTCGTTATACTGCGTCTCCAAAACCAGAGCAACTTCCTGACCATCCTGCACTTTCATCTGTACGCTCTGGATTTTCCAGTCCCCG
Organism: uncultured Blautia sp.; assembly: GCA_934394545.1. Lineage (GTDB taxonomy): Bacteria > Bacillota > Clostridia > Lachnospirales > Lachnospiraceae > Blautia_A. Next base: position 23,288 of record CAKRRG010000004.1, on the reverse strand, counting down.
TCACTTTTATAGGTAAACAAAGGGTCCTCTTCCAGTGTCCGATACACAGCCACGGCATCATTATCGAAGAACAGGGAACCGTACACCTTTTTCTGCCGGTCTGTATCCCCAAACCACATGTACGTATATGCGCCTTCCTGTTCTACCCCTGCGATTTCATAGCTTTCTCCGAAAAGACCTGTGATATCCACATCTGTCATTCTGGAATCCTTTGTTTTTCCACAATGAACCACACCCTGCTCTGTATAAAGCTCCAGCGTCTGGGCCTGGGCGTCACAGGAAAAATCATATAACGTACCGTTTCCTTCATAAACCAGCTTTTTGATTACAGAACCGTCCGTTACAGTAACAGAAATCACACTTCCGCTGCTTAAGCCTACCAGAAACTCATTTTCGGAATAGGGCTCCACAGATGCGATTTCGGAATGAAATGTCAGATCCGCGATCCGGTCAAAGTTACGGTCTGCGTTATCTCCGCCTGCTGCTTCCCCATCCGCCAAATCCACAAGCCATAATTTCTGCCCGATCCAGCAAGCCCACACAGATGAAGTGCCTTTTCCCACAAGGTCCAGATTCAGCACACTGTTTCCTTTGCCATTCTCAAACCACTCATTCTCAGTTTCCAGGCGGCAGACCTCTTTTCCGGTTGTCAGATCATACAGCACAGGAGTGAAAAGTCCTTTTTCATCACTCCAGATGTCCATCTGGTCATTTGGATCCTGCTGCCCTTCCTCATACTCGATCACAGCCAGCAGATCATCTGCAGCCAGAACCGGTCTGGCTGCACAAGCGGTTGTCAGTAAGGCAGGGGTATTTTTCTGCTGATCATATACAGTCAATCCCTGGTCGTTCCGCTGTATCTGCCAGTTTCCAACGGTAAAATCATAATCGCGGATATCCTGGAACTGGTCAAATTTATTATTCCCTGGAGATTCCCTGTCTTCGGACTCCGCCATCTCATCTTCCTCTATTTTTTCTATCCCCAAAGGCGCAAACATGGTTTCCTTACCCGAAGAATAAGAACCCATTATGGTATTCAGGGCGTACACCTGCTCCGGCACCACACTCCAGTTGGTTTTTTCCTCTTCATACGGTAAAATGGCAGTCTCAAGTGCCCCTCTTTTGTCTCCTTTTTCATATAGCGCCATAGCCTGATTGCACAAATTCAGTGCCCGGTTCTGGCTTGCCAGCGTATGCTGGATCTGGATCTGGTACGCCTGATAAGCTGCATGCGCCCCAAAACCGGTGAGCGTTACTGCCACCACAGCCACAATGCTGCCAAATTTTCTCCTTCGGTACCGTCTGTAACGCTGTACCAGTCCGTCATAGGGGACAGACAGAAGCGGTGCTGCAATACGGATTGCCGCGTCCTTTTTTATCTTCTTCCTGATTTTCTTCTTGGAACCGCCACGGGCATCGGCTGCCAGAACCGCCGCTCTGCCAAGACCAGCCACACGGATCACCGGCATTTCCGAAGCCTCTTTTTCCAGCCCGGTAACCATAACAAGCACATGGGATACCGGATGATACCTGAGAAAAAATTTCACCTCTTTTGCCTGCCAGATTGCAGACTCCGGATCTGCCCTTCCTACAATAATCAGATAATCGCTTGCTTTCAGAGCCTCCACAGTCTGCTTATCCCGGTTGGCATCTACGGAAACCTCTGTGCTGTCCAGAAATACTCTGCGGATCCGCTTCAGCCCGGACGCCCGAAAATGCTCCAACCGTTTCTGCAAAGTCTGTGCCGCCATCCGGCAGACAGGCTCTTTGGCGTCATACAAAATAAATCCATTATACGCCAGTCCGGAGATCCGGGAATGAGAAGGCATCAAAGCTTCCAGCACTTTATCAACATCCTTTAGCATGGCGTCCGTATTCTCATAACGCTTCTCTGGATCAGGCTCCAATGCTTTTGCCAGAATGTGCTGGATCAGTTCTTCTGCGTATTCCGGAGCATTCAGTTCCTGTATATTTTTCCGGGTAAGATAATTCTTCTCATACTTATTTCGAAAGCGTTCCAGAAGCTCATCGCTGTAGCAGGTTCCTGTAAGAAGATACAGAAGCAGGTAGCCCACACTGTACAGATCCGCCTCTTTTCCAAGGCGGAACTCTCTGTTTTCGCCAGTAAGGATCCGGGTAATCTCAGGCGCACGGTAGCCCAGTGAGGAAAATATAGGATCCTTTCCCACAGGGGCACAGCGGCCATCCTCCAGCAATCTGTGCGCAGAACCAAAATCGATAAGAAAGCTGGTCAGGCTCTGATCCCTCCAGTCTCCCGTTACAAAAATATTGCCCGCCTGAATGTCGAGATGAGCGTACTTTCCCAAATGTATCTCCCGGAGTGCCAACAGCACCTGCCGGATGACAGCGAAAACTGCAGCCGCCGTATGGTTCTCCGCTTTCCTATACCATGCAGTCACAGATTCTCCTTTATTTTCCAGAGAGGCCATTACCGTGTAGGTATTACTGACATAGTGGAAGCTCTCCCCCTGATCCATGGAAATTTCCGCACCGCCAGCCAGATGAAGGATTGGAATCATGCGGATGGCTTCTGTTTCATAAAGATCCGATGTGATTTTCCCTTCATTCAGCTGCATGGCCGCCACATAATGCAGATAGTGTTCTGCCTCCTGGCACTCTGTCACAGACTGTATTTCCCCTGCGGAATTACGCACAAAGTCATACTGCTCTGAATATGGGAAGCATTCCTTCAATGCATAGCGGATCCGACTCTGCTCCTCATATTTTCCATCCTGCAAAACCATTTTGCATGCAGAATACAAAAGGCTTCCGCCGCCTCGCCCAATCCTTCCGTTAATCTTATAACATTCTCCCCCTGGGAAACGGATATAGGTGTTGTCTGATAAATATTCTCTCTCCATTTTTTCTCCACCTTACAGCCGCCGAGCGTATACCATAAGTCCTATTTTCATTCCCTGCTCAGCGGACTATTTATATATGCACTTAATGTGAGATATACCTGTATAGGATTATCCATATAAACCAAAACGCCAGTATCACGCTCTTCTGTCAGCAAATTCCCAATACACAGACTAAGAATAAAGGTACGCTCCAGCACATGAGGAACATAAAGTTCCGGCAAATGCCCCTCCTCCAGTACTTTAGAACCCCCTTTCAGAAAATCCCAAACCCTCACACTCATTTCATCTTCCCTCTTAGTCTCCTGATATACGTTGCAAACCAGCCATACCATAAACAGCATATCAGCTTTTGTCACTGGAATTTCTCCTGCCAGAAGCGAACTGACTCTCTTTGTGATAGTGGCAGACTCAAGTTCACCATTTGGCGCAACCTGCATATAACGCATGATACGTGTCATATGCTTGGCTTCAAATATTCTCCTCTCACTCAATTTATCAAGAAGCGGTACCAGACGGTTAAGCACTAATATTTCGTAATCCTTTTTTTCCAATTCTTCTTTCAACTGATAAGGACTATCCATACTGCAGATTTGATCAAATTCACACTTTCCCGTATTCTGAACTGCCACTTCATCCAGATCCTCAAGCAAATCCTCCGGCTCCGGATTACCAGTACTGTCCTCAAAATACGGTTCCTTCCCCCTCTTAGTTTCTTCCGGGAAATTTTTCAGGAATTCCCCATCACCGGAGACACTGTAGATTCCTCTTTTTCTAATGTCATGCTCCAGCGTATAGTGATAAACATACGCAGTCAGATTACGGAAAAGAGTAAGCGCACTTTTTCCTGGAATGTCCAGGTATTCTGCCTGGGAAACCAGCCAGGTCAGGAACTTCTCATCTACAGAGTCTTTCTTTTTGGGATCATCTGCCTTGATTTCGTTCTCCTCACTGTTTTTGTCCAGAGCCTGGGAAATAACCTCATCCTCCCATTGGCAAATTCGTTCATATAACCTTCCTGGATCATCATTTCTTCCCGACACCTCACAGCCGGGCAGCATTCCTGCGGTAAAACCTTCCGGTTTTTCTTCTGGCTTCACCTTTTTAATTCCCGTCGCCATTGTCTCATATTCTGTCTTGAGCTGTCCAAAAACACCATAGCTTTTTCCACGGAGCAGACAGTACGCATGTATAATATCCACGCTTTTCGTGAAATCCAGCCCATCATTTTCTACTGCACGGACAAGGAAATAGCAGGTTTCTTCATAATTCAACCGAATCATATGAGCAATCTGCAGCCCTTCTTCTTTCGTAAGCAGACGACGGCTTCTCAAATACCAGAGAAACGCCTGACGAAAAACATTGCGCAATTTGTATGGGCGCAGACCTTTTTCTTTCTCATTTTCATCCGTAAATTTTATATCCGCATTTTCCTCATCTTCAGGCTTCTCATTCTCCCACGCAATCTTTGTAAAAACTTCAATATACTGTTTTAATTCCTCTTCACCCAGAGACCTGGCATGCTCTCTTGTAACTTTTTTAAAATCTTTCGCCTTTCTTGCTCCTTTCGGTTTATACTGAAAAGCAGGAAACTCTCCCAATTTCATTTCCGAACCCAGAAGATTTTTATGCAGGCATTCTGCTGCCAGCCAGCACATAAGAAAATACCTGGGAGTACAGATAAATTCCTCTGCGATCTCTTCAAGCTTATCCTTCCACTCATCTACACAGGCATCATCCGGCATATTCTCCAACTCGACTTTGCTCTCTTTTCCATATTCATATGCATAATCCAATACACCATTAACAATACCAAGCGTATATGCAGACGCCCCGGCTTCATAGGTTCTTTTTCTCATTTTCCTTTTCCTCTCTACGCAAATATGATGTAACCTTTTCTCAGCTTTATTTTCAATCATTATAACGTAAATCAAAAAAGTTGTATAGAAATCTTTACCCTACATTGATTTTTCTCCACCCATTGCTGCTCATTTTTCTGCCCTTGCTGATCCGCAATATATTCATATTCCTTGCATCCTCCCGTGGCTTCTCCATTACCAAAAAACCAAAAGCGCATATCACTGCTTCTGGTATAAAGCCAGATTTCTTTGAACTTATTAAGCTGTTCCATCTTAATACGAACTCTGTTTATACATCCATCTTCGCAAATGCTCAAAGCTTTTTCATTCATGTTTATGTCCCAGTTAATATTTCTGCAATAGTTATTCCTGGTAACCCCACTGATCACTCCATTTCCAAAGCGCACATGAAGCAGGATATTGCTGTCTGGTATCAATAGGATTCCCACAAATCTAGTTTCCTGCAATGGACAGTCCTGCACAGCTTTCCGGATTTTTCGCACGATTTCAAATTTAATCTCATCACGAAACGGTGTTCTGGTAATCTTTTCTGCATTTTCCAGGAAATACTCTGCCAGAGCTTCCAAAAGAAGTCTGGCAAAAGTACAATTTTGAAGTTCTCCGTGACCATCATCCGCCGCACCCACAAATGTCATGTTATTTTTCTTCTTGATTCTTATCATATTTCTAATACCCCTCCACCAGCCTGAGCAAACGCTTTGCTTCTCCTTCCGTCTCCGGAATCCTCTTGTGAAGCAGGTTGTACATTCCATCACTAAATGCTTTAATATTCGATGGACAATTTACCAGACAGATTTCTCCGTTCCGGCAGCTGAACATGTAGGGCATATTTCTGAGCATATCATCAACCGTCTCTTCATACGCCGGAAGTACCTGATCCAGCCCTTCCGTAAGCAGCCCTCTCAGATAATTCAGCTGCATCATCCCATACTTTCTGAACTGCCTGTCCACAGCTGCCGCCAGCTTCCGCTCTGCGCACCGCTCAAATTCCTTGCTGTACGCTTCCTTCCATCTGGTCAGATCAAAGTTATAAGCATTCTTATACTCCCAGCACTCCCCCCAGGCGCGGATAAGCGTTTCCAGCTTTTCCCTGCTCTCCTCCTCCGGGCTTAATTTCTTTACGGGACTTGCTGCAATTTCCTCGTCAATTTCTTTTGAGAATTTCCGGTCCGTCCACCAGTCTGCCACTGCACCAAACACCCATACAACCGCAATAACCAAACCAAAATATACCAGATACTCCATAATGAATTCCTCCTTTTTTCCCATCATCCGCAGCTTTGCCGCTGACGATTATTTTTTTATTTTATAAAAATTATAAATAAAAAAAGCCCCGTGGCATATCCCACAAGGCTTAAATAATCGGTGTTAAGAAATTTCCTTAAATCCCATACGCACTAACGATACCAGCAATATCCGGCATTGGAGCATCTGGCATCTGACAGCTTCCCTTCTGTACCTGGGATTTATTTATGATTATATATGCACTGGCAAACTTCTGAGTCACAAGCTGCAGCTGTTCATCCGTAGTATCCTCCGGCACCAGAATCGTAACTGTGCTATTCTGTAAGTTCACCCAGTCTGGCTCCAGAACTTCCGGATCAATATCTTCCAGACAGATTGTTTCGATTCCTGACAGCATTGCAAATGCTGTCATATTAAAATGCTCAACACCACTGCGAATGTGTATTTCTTTCAAATCTTCACTTCCTGCAAATGCACTGATATCAACACTCTTCGCATTCACACAAAGCTGCTCCAGACCTGTAGCTCCGAAACACTGTACCCCGATTCTGTTTACCTGCCCTTTCCACCACACAGTCTTCAGATTCTTACAGTAATTAAACAGGTAATTATCCATCTCACCAACCCCGTTCACAAAAATTACTGTTTTCAATCCCTTGCATTCCTCAAATAATCCTCTGTTCGTATTCTCCAGAGGCGCATAACAAATCACAGTTTCCAGATCATAGCAATTGGTAAATGCACTGTCCTCTATAGATTTCAATGTCTCCGGCAGGATCAGACAACGCATAGGCAGCCAGTCACCTTCCTTCTGATTAGTTGCCATACCGGAATGCACATAATCTCTTGCACATTCAAACGTATTATAGGAAATATTTTCCACCGGCACACCACCAATCGTACGCGGTATGATAACATCCACAGAGGTCCCAATATACGCAGTAATCGTTCTGCTGTCTTCATCAAACTCAAAATCCTCTTCCGGTAATGCTTCATAAGGCATCTCTGTCAAACTCTCCACAGCTTCTGCCGGAACAGCTTCTTCTGCCCTTGCCGGCACCGCAATCCCTGCCAGTATTGCAATTACAGTCACCCCTGTCAATATCCTTTTCTTCATTCTGTTGCCCCCTTCCTACAATCATCCTATCATACACTCTTCACACTATCAGAATACAGCAAAAAACCGTCATAGTCACTATCACTAAAGCTAGTAAAATATTGATGAAATTCATGTAAAAAACTGACAAAAAATAGGGAGCTGAATATTGACGGGTCAGTTCCTACATGATATGTTATTTTTATAAAATGATGTCAGGGGCAAAATCCCCCGACTATGATACAGGAGGGCTTGGATGATATCAGTATTAGAAAAATCTCTCTTTGCAATTATGATAGTGCTATTCGTTATACTTGCTATTCTGACTATAAAAATACGTCGAAAAAATGATAAATTAAATGATTCCCTGAGCAAAATATCACGGGATAAGCACGTTCTTGACAAGCTGTGCGTAGATTATACCGCAGTATATTATATTGACCTGATCTCCGGTGGGTTTGAAACTCTGAAGATGGCAGAAAATGCCAACGGAGAAAAGCTGCTTAAGGAAAAAAACTACGAGAATTTTGATGAATATGCGCTTCAGTATTCCCGGGAATATATTTCAAATGAAGACAAGAAAGAATTTGAGAACTGGTTTTCCTGTGCCAATCTGAAGGAACTCCTTAGCCTGGCAGACAGAGCATCTTTTCATTATAAATGTATTCCTAATATCAATGGGCAGAAATTTTTTGCATCACAGGCAGTGCGGGTTTATAGAAGCCAAAATAAATTCTATGTATTGCTGGGCTTCCGTTACATTGATGACATTATGCAAAAAGAAAAAGGAATCCAGTATCAGCTTCAGCAGGCATTAGACGAGGCTAAGCTGCAGAATGAGATCATTTCAGCGATCAGTAAAAACTATCATTCTATTTACAGAATTGATCTGCAGCGAGATTTCTTTGAAGAAATATCCAATGATGATGAAACACATCGGCTGACAGGTAATAAGGGCTGTGCATCAGAAAAATTATACCAGATCTGCGATACCATGATAACGCCAGAGTACCGCCCTCTTGTCCGTCCATTCATGGATATTTCCACTGTAGCCGAAAGATTAAAGAAAGAAGAATATATTTCTACAGAATACCGGATGTGTGATGGTAACTGGCATAGCCTGAGATTTATTGTCAAGAAACGGGATCCGTCCGGAAAGGTGACACATGTTTTGTGTACAGTCCGCAGTATCAGTGATTCAAAAAGACGGGAACAGGATCTGCTTTTTGCAGCTGATGCGGCAAAACGGGAAGCTGATATGAAGACACAATTTCTGGCAACTATGAGTCATGATATCCGCACTCCCCTGAATGGCATTATCGGTCTGATAAATATGGCTGATCAGTATGCCCAGGATCCGGAGATGCTGCAAAAGCTCCGGAATAAAGAAATGGAAGTTTTACGGTATCTGGTATCTCTTGTAAATGATATACTGGATATAAACAAGCTCCAAAGCGGACAGCTGAAAGAGCAGGAAATAACCTTTGATATCGTAGATCTCATTCGGAAAATCAACCGCATATATGCTCAAAAAGCAGCTGAGAAGGGAATCCAATATGCGATTGACTGGAAAAAAGACAGCATCCGGCATCCATATTTAATCGGAAATCCCATCTATCTTGGCAGAATACTATCCAATGTAGCAGATAATGCCGTAAAGTTCAGCGCTTCAAACACCAGGATCACCGTCTGGGGCCATGAAGAGCTCCTGGATGATGATCATATAATATTACATCTTTACTGCAAAGATCAAGGTATCGGCATGAGCGAAGAATTTGTAAAGCATGCTTTTGATATGTTCTCTCAGGAAAATACAACAAGCCGGTCTAATTATGAAGGAACCGGTCTTGGACTTGCAATTGCGCAAAAGCTTGCTGACAGAATGAACGGAAGCATTGAACTGCAAAGCGAGCTTGGAACCGGAACTACCGTACATATCACACTGCCATTTAAAATAGGAGAACAGGATACTTTCCATCACGCAGAAGCTATTGATGATATTTCGGTTAAGGGAGTGCATGCTCTGGTTGTTGAAGATAACGAGCTGAACATGGAAATTGCCCAATGCATGCTGGAGAACAATGGGATGGAGGTAACCTGCGCAGCAGATGGCCAGGAAGCTGTCCAGACATTCCGAAACTCTCCACAAGATTATTTCGGAGTCATTTATATGGATATTATGATGCCAAACATGAACGGACTGGATGCCGCAACAGCCATCCGGAATCTGAACCGGGAGGACGCACAGTCTGTTCCTATCATTGCAATGTCTGCAAATGCGTTTGCAGATGACATTATCAACTGTAAACTGGCAGGAATGAATATGCATCTGTCCAAGCCCCTGGATGAAACCAAAATGATCACCGCATTGAAGCAATGTCTGACAGATAACAAAAGCTTGAAATTGCGGAATGATCTATAAAATAAAAGGTGGTATTAATGAACGATAACAGTATTGATATTCTGCGGCTGGATGAAGATACCTTTGAAAACGGTATGCCTGCCAAGCTTGTATGGGTGGAGAAAGAAGAATGTCCTCCGCCCATTCACTGGCACAAAAATATAGAAATCAACTTTCTGCTGGATGGTCAATGGTTTATAAATATTGATGGCCATAAACAGTATGTGGAAGGTAAAAAAGTTCTGCTTATCAACAGCCGATCTGTACACTGGGTAAAGTGCCTGGATTTTGAAAAAAGAAATAATCTGGTGATTGTTTTTAACTATGATTTTCTGAAACAATATCTTCCGGATCTGGAAGACTACTACTTTACTCTTCCAGAGGACTTTTCGGAAAAAGCTCCTCTGTATACTTATTTGCTTGAACTATGTGAACTATGTAAGACATTGTATTGCGACGGAGAAAAAAACGCACAGATAAGAATCAAAGAAGATATTGAGGGCATTAAGGTAAAAAGTATTCTATATAACATTGCTTATGAAATGATACAGAAATGCAGCATCCGTAAGAAGAAACGAGAACGAAGAAAGGGCTTCAAATATCAGGAACGGATTAAAACTGCATGTGAATATCTGGAAAAATACTATAAAAACGATATCAAGCTGGAAGATCTGGCAAAGGAACTGAATATTACCAGGGAGCATTGCGCCAGACAATTTAAAGAAGTTACCGGAGTTACTGTTTTTGAATATCTGTCAGATGTACGCCTGATGCATGCATACCGTCTTTTGACGCATACCAGGAAAAACATTGCAGACATCGCTATGGAAGTAGGCTTTTCAGATTTCCGGGCTTTCAGAACCTGTTTTATGCGTGTATACCAGATGACTCCTTCAGAATATCGGGAAAAAATGGAGCGAGAAGAAAAAAATGTATTGTCTGGATGAAGTTTTTGAATACGAGAAATGTGCGGTAAAAGTACTGATATGCACACCCGAATTAAGGGATTTTGTACCAAAACACTGGCACAGAAATGTAGAGTTAAATTACATAATCAGCGGACTATGGCAAGTTGAACTTTCTTATGAAACCTATACTGCAAAAGCAGGTGAACTTATACTTATCAATAGCCAGGAGGAGCATCTGTTAACTCCGTTAAATCCGCAAATTGACAAAAAAGTCACCGTAATTTTTGATACCATGCTTATGGAGGACTGTCATTTCAACGAAGACACACAGATAATTTGTATTGATGATGAAATACACGATACTGCAAAAATAAAAACCCTCATGATAAAGCTGTTTGATATTTATGAGCAGCGGTTACACGATGAGCAGATTAAAAACATCTATTTTTTCCCGGAATCTTACAAATATCTGCAGATAACAGGAATTGCATACGATCTTCTCTATGAATTGCTCCGCTATTTCGTACAGCCAAAGAAACCAGAGAAAGCAAAAAACAACAAAGCCCAGAAGAAAATGAAAGCTGCGGAAAATTATATTGCCGCTCATTACATGGAAAACATTTCTCTATCTGATATTGCAGAGGTTCTGGGAATAACAGGAGAACATTGTACCAGAATGTTTAAGAAATGGACCAATTATACCTTTAAAGAGTATTTGTCCAGGGCAAGGATCCTGAGAGCCTATCCGCTTCTTCGTGATACAGACAAGAGTATGACCGAAATTTCAGAAATGACCGGTTTTCCAAATGTACGGGCATTTAACAAAAGCGCCCTTGAGGTTTTTCGCATGAAACCCGGAGAACTAAGGAACAGCATTCAAAACATCAATATTTTACATAAGTCAAGAGAATAAATGCATAGAAATATCAACAGAAATCTCCTATACTGATTCATATGTGATACAGTATTGGGGATTTTTTTTACAGGAACCAGGTTATACAGGAGAGGAAAGTAGGTGCTTGCATGAGTGTAGTATTGGAAGTAAAAGACCTTACAAAAATCTATAAAGGTGGAGTGCTTGCCAATCATAAAGTTAATTTCAGCGTAGAAGAAGGCGAAATACATGCATTAGTCGGCGAGAATGGTGCCGGAAAAAGTACGCTGATGAAAATGCTGTATGGAATCGAAACCGTAACTTCCGGACAAATTTTTGTAAGAGGCCAGGAAGTTCATTTTACATCCAGTAAGGATGCCATCAATATGGGAATCGGAATGGTGCATCAGCATTTTATGCTGTTAGATTCCCTTACAGGAGCCGAGAATATGACTCTCGGAATGCCTGGAAGAAAGATGTTCACCAACAAGAAACAGGAAATTGAAGAAACCAACCAGATTGCCAGGAAATACAACTTCGACATCGATGCCGGCAAAAAGGTCCGCGATATGAGCGTAGGAATGAAACAGAAGCTGGAAATCCTGAAAAGCTTATACCGAAATGCCAGTATCCTGATTCTGGACGAGCCTACAGCGGTTCTGACACCCCAGGAGACAGAGGAACTTTTTGACAGGCTTCTGGAACTGAAAAAAAATGGAATGACCATCATTTTCATTTCCCATAAGCTGAAAGAAGTAAAACAGATCTGTGACCGGCTTACAATTCTGAAATCAGGAGAAACCTGCGGAACTTACAAGGTAGCCGATATTTCTGAAGCAGATATTTCCCGATTAATGGTCGGAAAAGAAATCTCCTTCCAGTATGAGAAAACCTCCAAGAAACCGAAAAAAGAGGTTTTAAAGGTTGAGAATATCAGCTATACAGATGATTTTGGAGTAAAACAGGTTGACGATGTTTCCATGTTTGTCCGTGACAGCGAAATCGTAGGAATCGCCGGCGTAGACGGAAACGGCCAGAGCCAGCTGATCTCCATTATCACAAGAGGGCTTCAGGCAGATTCCGGTTCCGTTGTTTTCAATGGAGAAGAAATCGGAAATATGGATATCGGAAAAGTCCGAAAAAAGGGAATGGCCTATATTCCTGAGGACAGAATGCTTGATGGCTGTGCGCCTCAGATGACTGTTCAGGAAAACCTGATTGTATCTAATGCAGATGATTTTACCAATCCACTGCGTATTCTGGATAAAAAGAAATTAAAAGAATATTCAGAACGTCTGATTAAAGACTTTAATGTAAAAACCCCTGACGAAAACCAGACTATCAAAAGCCTTTCTGGTGGAAATATCCAGAAAGCGATCATTGCCAGGGAATTTACAGCCAAGAGCAGTTTACTGATCCTGGATCAGCCAACCCGTGGCGTCGATATTGGAGCAATCTCCTTCATCCACCAGAAAATCCTCGAAAAAAGAGAACGGGGAGAAGCGGTTCTATTGGTATCCGCGGATCTGGGAGAAGTTATTTCTCTTAGCGACCGTATTCTGGTCATGCACAAGGGAAAAATCGTAGCAGCCTTTGATAATACAAAGGAAAAAGTAACAGATAAGGAACTTGGATTGTATATGCTGGGCATCCAGACTATGGATGAGGAACAGATTAAGAAAGGTGGGTGTGCAGTATGAGCAAAAAAGAGAAGCAAAAGGACAGTCTGAAGTATTTTGGCCTGCTTCGTATCAGTGTCGCAATTCTTCTTTCACTGGCCATTGTATTTGCGATCATCCTGGTTGTCAGCCAGGAGCCTGTGCTTGCCATACAGAAAATGATGTTCGGACCTCTTGAAAGTAAAAGAAACTTTTTCAATGTTCTGGAACGTTCCATACCGTTGATTTTCTCTGCACTGGCATTAAACATTGTTCTGCGAAGCGGTGTTTTCAGTATTGCAGCTGACGGCTCTTTCTATATGGGAGCAGTTGTCGCAACAGCAATCGCATGTAAGGTAACCCTTCCCAACATTGTACATCAGTGTCTGCTGCTTTTCACAGCAGGTATTATAGGTGGTCTGATCTCTGCTATCCCGATCTGGCTGAACAAGATCACCAAAGTAGATGCGACTGTATTGTCCATTATGTTCAACTCCATCTTCTATTATTTAGGTTATTCCATTGTAAGTAAATATCTTCTTGAAAAGAGCGGACAATGGGGAAGTGCTTACTTCCCGGATACTGCCAGACTTGGAAAAATGGTACAGGGAACAAGCCTTCACTGGGGATTTGTGATTATGATCGTTGTACTGATCCTGGTAATCATTTTCATGGAAAAAAGCTCTATTGGTTACAAAATCCGCTTATCCGGTTCCAATGCCAACTGTGCAAAAACAGCCGGTATCAAAGTAGGAAGAGTTGTTCTAAGCGCTGCATTTATCAGTGGTATTGTTGCCGGTATCGGCGGTGCTGTCCAGATGGTAGGTACTTATAAGAGATTCCAGTGGCAAAGCCCGGTAAATTACGTCTGGGACGGTCTTATGATTCACATGATGGCAAGTGGAAATCCATTGTATATTCCGCTGGCGGCAATTTTCATCGCTTATCTTCGTGTTGGTTCAGAGATCATGTCACGAGCAACCGACCTTGATAATGAAATTGTTGCATTTTTCCAGTGTATCATGATTCTTCTTGTAGTATCGGAGAACTTCCTTGGACGTCTCCGTGCGAAGAAGGAACGTGAAAACGTTCTGCGTCAGGTAGAAACAAAAGAAGAAAATAAACAGGGAGGTGCGTGTGCATGAGTTATTCCATGTTTTTATCCTCAAATTTCTGGGCATCTGTCCTGGCGAGTACAACACCGGTTCTGTTCGCTACACTTGCAGCCAATATCGTAACAAAGGCAGGAATCTTTAATCTTGGAATTGAGGGAACCATGCTGATCTGCGCGCTGGCAGGCGTTCTGGGAAGTGCCTTTACAAACAGCCTTCTTATAGGCGCCCTGATCAGTATTGTCTTCGGAATTGCAGTATCTTTTGTACTTGGATATTTTACATTGATCATGAAAGGCGCTATGAACGCCTGTGGTGTTGCGATCAACCTTGCCGCAACCGGAGGAACGGTATTCGTTCTGGTAATGGTATGTGGGAGCAAAAACAACTCCAACTCCGTTGTAAGTAAATTTTTCCCAAATGTGGATATTCCTCTTATTAAGGACATCCCCTTCCTCGGAGAAATTTTATCCGGTCAGAATATGATCACATACATAAGCTGGCTGATGATCGTATTTATGATGGTCCTTCTTTACAGAACAAAAATAGGAACAGAAATCAGAGCTGTTGGTGAAAATGCGGCTGCTGCAGAAAGTGTTGGTATCAACGTCCTCAAGAGACAGTTCCTTGCACTGGCAATTTGCGGAGTCTGCTGCTCTCTTGGCGGTATGTACTTATCCATGGGTGCCATGCATGGCTTCACAGCCGGAATGGTAGCCGGACGAGGCTTCCTGTCACTTGCAATGGATGCCATTGCCTGTGGAAACCCGCTCATTGGAAGTGCAAGCTCACTTCTCTATGGTTTCGCCAATACCCTTACCGTATATTTACAGCTGTACAGTAAGGCAGATTTACAGCTTATAAGTGCGTTCCCATACCTGTTCATTATCTTTATCCTGGTTGTGATCCAGCTGGCACGAAGCCGGGCTGAGAAGCGCAGAAGGGCAATGTTTGTAAAAGGAAAATAAAAAACGAAAGGAAAATAAAAAAATGGCAAAAAACGAGTATTATGACCCATGGTCAAACACAAAAACAAAACATGGAATTGATGCAGATCTGGTAATCTCTGCATTACAGAAATGTATCCGAAGAGCAGACGAATATACAGCTACCAGAATGGCTTATGAGCTGTATATCACCTCTACCTTCCACGAAGAAAAAATGTGGAACAGACTGCTTGTGATCAGTGTAGAGGATATCGGATTCGGAAACACAGAAGCACCGATTTTTGTTAAAACAATGTATGACCTTCACAAAGAGTATAACTATGGTGATGGCGACCGTACTATTTTCTTCATTCATGCGATCCGCTATCTGTGCAGATGCAAAAAAGAGCGTTCCTCAGACAACCTGAAGAACGTGATCATGAGAGAAAATGAGCGTGGAATCATTCCGGAAATCCCGGATTTTGCAATTGATATGCATACCATCAAAGGCCGTGAAAGAGGAAGAGATGTCTTCTATTTCCTTGATGAAGCAAGCAAGGTAATGCCACTTTGGGAAGAATATGATGATTCCTATCGCCAGGAATATTACAAATGGTGCCAGAGAGAACTGGAAGAGGAAAAGGAAAATAACGAAAAATAATCATTTAAGGAGGATAAAAACTATGAAAAAGACAGTCGCATTCGTTGCAGCATTAGCTATGGCAGGAACAACAGTTGCAGGATACGGTGCAACACCAGTAAAAGCAGATGACAAGAAAGAGGTTTACATTCTGATTAAAGCAAGAGGAGACCTTTCCTATTGGGACAGCATGGCTAACGGTGGTGACCGTGCCGCTGAAGAGCTGGCTGATGAGGCAAATGTACATGTTATTGAGACAACCGCTGATACAGAGGCAAACTTATCTGCAATGTATGAAGCAGCTGACAATGGTGCAGATCTGATCATCTCCGCTGGAGATTTCATTGACAACATGGTAACAGTTGCAGACGAATATCCGGATTGTGGTTTCCTTCTGGTAAATGAGAAGCAGGAAGGCATCGACAATATTTATTCCATCGATTTCAGAACCTCTGAGGCAGGATTTTTAGGTGGAATCGCAGCCGCAGATGTTGCAAAACAGAATGGAAGTGATACAATAGGATTCATAGGTGGTATGGACGAAGTTATCGTTATCCAGGAATTCTTTATGGGTTATATTCAGGGTGCAAAATATTATGATCCGGACATCAACATCATATACAACTATGTAGGCGACTGGGGCGATCCTGACAAGGGAAGAACACAGGCACTTGCTCAGTACAATGATTCCGGTGCGGAAGTTATTTTTGCCTGCGCAGGTGGTTCCGGAAACGGTGTTCACCAGGCAGCAAGTGAAGTTGGAAAATATGTAATTGGTGTAGACAGCGATCAGTCTGCAACCTATTCTGAACAGCCGGATATCCAGAAAACTTTCATTACCTCCTGCATGAAGAAAATGGACAATGGAATTTTTAACACAATCCAGGAATTCTTAGAGAATGGCACACTTCCATATGGTCAGTATGAGATTTTCGGACTGAAGGATGAAGCAGTAGGAATTGTTGAAAACGATCTCTACAATGAATATGTATCTGAAGACGGCAAGAAAGCAATTGAAGAAGCAACTGCTGGAATCACAGATGGTTCCATTGAAGTTAAAGGTGCAATCAACAAAGAGCAGAGTGAGATTCAGTCTGAAATTGATGAACTGTTAGGTGAGTAATTTTTCAATATGGGAAGGGCACATCTGGAAAAGGTGTGCCCTTTTTTTCTCGTTACATGAAAACTACTCCCGAAAGAAAGGAGCAAATCATGGATAAAACACCAACACCACACAACAGTGCAAAAAAAGGAGAAATTGCAAAAACAGTTTTGATGCCGGGAGACCCACTTCGCGCCCGGTACATTGCAGAAACTTATCTGCAAGATGCAAAATGCTTTAATGAAGTGAGAGGTATGTACGGCTACACAGGAACTTATAAGGGACAGAGCGTTTCTGTAATGGGACATGGAATGGGTATCCCTTCTATTGCCATTTATACCTATGAACTATTTAACTTCTATGATGTAGAAAATATTATCCGAGTAGGATCTTCTGGAGCTCTTCAGGATGATATCCAGCTGAAGGATATTATCATTGGAATGGGCGCCTGTACAGATTCTGCTTTTGCAGATCATTTTCATCTTCCGGGAACATTCGCACCAATCGCTGATTTCGGTCTTTTGGAAAAGGCTGTTGCGAAATCAAGAGAAGCCGGAATCCCAGTCAAAGTAGGAAATATTGTTTCCGGGGATGTATTTTACTCAGATGAGGCGGGCTCTAGCGACAAATGGAAAAAAATGGGAGTTCTTGCCGCAGAAATGGAGGCAGCCGCTTTATATATGAATGCTGCAAGGGCAGGTAAAAAAGCCTTAACTATGTGCACGGTCTCTGATCACATTTACAAGCATGAGCGTTTAAGCCCAATGGAGCGGCAGGTAGGATTCGATAACATGATCAAAATTGCTTTAGAAGTAGCAATTGATATTTAAAGCACCCGAAGCATAACCTTAGCTGTAAAAATTCCATTTTCATAAGTAAAGCTGCTGGCGCCGCCATTTTTTTCGGCTATATGACGGACAGACTGGATTCCGATTCCATTTCCGGTATGCTTCGAAGATTGGAAAATATCGTTCTTCTCTCGTATTTTTCCATCGAAGGAATTTTCTACCTGAATCAGAAGAAGGTGGGTATGATGCAGATACATTTCCACAGTAACCTTCCGCATGGAGCACTCTGTTTTCAGACTGGCTTCTATTGCATTTTCCAGAAGATTGGAAAGCACAAGGCACATATCGATTTCATCTACCGAAAACTGCGCCTGCAGATCAATTTTTGCCATAAAGGGAATCATCTCCCTTTTGGCATAAGCTGAATAATACCCCAGTATACTGTCTGCAGCCTGATTATCACAAAAGTGAAATTCAAAGCTTGGAATTTTACTGCCTGCGCTGGAAAGATATTCTTTTATTTTTTCCAGATCGCCATTTTCCGCCAGAGAAGATAACTGAAGAAAATGATGACGGATATCATGGCGGGCCTGCCTTGCTTCCTCAATAGCCGTGCAAAGGTTATCATACCTTGCACGCTGCAGGGAAAGAAAATGATTCTCCTGCTGAAGCTTAGCATTTTTATTCAGGCTGGTTGCCATCATAAAGAATATTGCATAAAAAAGAGTCAGGATTACCAAAAGCACCAGACTGACTACAATATATACCTGTAAAACCCGGCCTGTGTATAAAGTACTCTGATATTTAGGAGCTATAAACAGATTTAATCCAATAAAAATCAGTGGAAGGATCCAGAATACATACCAGGTCTGGGCGAAATTTTCATCTACGATCAGAATCCGCACTATATGCGTAGCCGGATACCAGGCCAAGAAAACAAATGCCAAACAAATCAAATTATAAAAAATACCCGCTCTCACACAAAACCATAATTGTTTTTCCGCAGTGTCCGGACCAAAAATCATAATGGCATTTACAGCTCGGGACAGACTGTTCACACATGCAAAAACTGCACACACTGCCAGAAAAATACTACTGGATTTCCAAATCGAAATCCGAAGGGTTTTATAATAAATCAACATCATAAATGTCAGAATAAGCAGCAGCATCCATCTGGTTGGAAGCTGGAAAACATAACAAACCACACCTCCCGACAAACTGATTCCCAGAAGGAGTGGAAAAAGCCATAATATAAGCTTAAAAGGAGCTTGTTTCATACAGGACTTTACCGGCAGATAAGCAAGAAGCATGCCGGGAATTATTACAGTAAGCTCCAGCATCGGACAAATCATTTCTATCATTTTATTTTCCCCTTTGAAACAAAAATTCCATAAAAATCTGTCGGGCATTTTTAATCAGCTTACGGCTCACAGAAATGCTGCTGTCATCATCCATAAGAAACATATCTTCCTCAAAATCAACAACATGTTCCAGATTGACCACAACACCTCTGCTACACAAATAAAAACGGGAATCCATTTTTAAGGAGGCCGTAAATCCCTCAAAAGACTGACGGGTCACCAGTTCTTTCCCACCAGTTGTATGAATATGGATCATATGCGAATAATGCTCTGCATAAATAATATTTTTGAATGGAATCTGTATATTACTTCCATTTACCTTTACATCTATGTACTTTCCGGAATCCGGGATTCTGGAAAGAATTTCATCCAGCAATGCTGAAATTTCCTTTTCACTATAAGGCTTTACAAGATAATGCAGTGCCCGTACCCGGAAGCCTTCCAGTGCATGATCTGTGGAGGTTGTAGTAAAAATCAACAGACAATCCGGATCTGACTGTCGAAGCTCCTTCGCAATTTCAATTCCATTTGCCCCATTCATATAAATATCCAGAAACAGAACCGTAAAGGGACGTTCCTTCGCAGCTGCAAGAAACGCTTTTCCTGATTCAAATTCTACAAGATCTCCAGGGATATTTCTTCTGGAAAGCTGATTTGAAAGCCATTCATGTAATAATGTGCGTTCTTCTTTTATATCATCAACAATTGCAATTCTCATAAGCACCATTCCTTACATATCATCTATATGACAGTATAACACAAAGCATCCTCCTAATCCATGAACCTTCCCTTACAATTCGTGCTATTTTCCCACCTTTCGTGACAGAACCATTGAAATAAACTCTCTTTTTCATATAATTAAACCAACAGAAAAAACACCTTCAGGTAATATAACAGCGGAAGGAGGAATTTTGTGTATCATATTGTGGTATTAACAGATAAGAAACAAGATGGTGAAGCTTATGCAAAGATCATTACAGATTACTGTGCAGACCAAAAGCTTTTTCCGTTACTTGAAGCTTATCAGGATCAGGAAATCTTTTTTAAAAAGATACAAAAAAAAGTACCGGATGTTGTACTTCTTATATTGCCCGGGGTGGATGGACTTAATGCTGCAGAACATCTTCGTTCGCTTTTTCCTGAATGCGGAATTATCTGGGGCAGCGATTTAAATTTTTCCCTTCATGCTTTCCGGCTTCGTGTGGAATATTTCTTCATGGAACCGGTAGAAGTGCAAAAAATCCAGGAAGGACTTGCCGCCTGGTTTAAATCAAAAACCTATTCCAAACAGTAAAAACAAATTTAATCAATTCAAAAGTCTAGGAGGAAACCATAATGAAAAAGAGAAGTTTGATTCTTGCAATGACCGCGTTAATGATCACCATGAATGCAGAAAGCCCAGTAAGTACCGTACATGCAGAAACACAGAATGATCCAGCGGTAACAGAGGCGGCCACATCTGAAACTACGGTACTGCCTATAAAGCCTCTCTCACCTAAGGTCGTAGATGAGAACCCCTATATGGCAGACAGTGATTCTAATATTCACCATGACTGCTATAACACAGACTCCACAGATGAAGTACTTCCTGTTGATATCTATTCCGAAATCAATGTTTCTTATGAGAAGACCAACCCGAATGCTTCTCCTGCAATCTTTTTTGACAACTACGGACATGCTGTAGTTCCTTTCCTTGGAGGTCTTGCCATTCGCGATATAAATGCAGACGAAACCCAGACAGAAGGCTGCTTTTCACCCAAACAGCATGACGGCGGCGGTTATATGATACAGAGCTCCTATTCCTTTGTAGATGAAAGCAACCGCCTGGTATGCCCTACCAGCAACAATCATGTGTTAATGCTGAAGGCCACTGACGATGATGGCAATGTGCTTCCTGAATTTGAAAAAGTGCTGGATATTGACATAAAGGCTGCTGCAGAAGAAAAGCTTGGAAAAACACTGGATCAGAATCTTCTTTCTGTTGTATTTGACTATGACGGAAATCTGTGGTTTGCAACAGGCGGTTTCCGCATTTATCCGGACAGAAATCAGCAGGGAGCCATTGGATATATTTCCAGGGCTGCCATTGATTCCATTCTGAATGGAGAAGAAGTAAATTTGTCAGATGCTGTATTTGTCTATGAACTGACCCCTGGTGAAGGCGCAGAAAATGGAATTTCTGCTTCTAAGGACGGCGCGGTCATCCTCACCAATCTGAATTGCTATCTATTCCAGGCAGATAACGGGATCAATAAAGTATGGGAAACCTCTTATGAAAGTGTTGGCGCAAAGGAAAGCAAAGAAGGCGATGCCACTACCGGTGGCGGTCTGGCATGGGGAAGCGGCTGCTCACCGTCTCTTTCAAAAGATCTTGTTATGTTTACAGACAATCAGAATCCGGTAAATCTGATCGCACTTGATATGAAAACAGGCGAAACTGTAGCAAGTATGCCGGTAATAGATGAACTGCCTGAGGATACACAGGTATCTGTTGAAAACTCTGCCATCGTATATGATAATGGTGCCGGAACAGTAAGTACTATTGTATGCAACTGGTTTGGTGCCGGAAGCGCCAATCTTGGAAATGAAGACAGCGATTCCTCCATTCAGAGTTATGAAAATATTTATGATGTAAACTGGCTGCGTCAGGGAAATAAAATGATTGCTCCAGGTATAGAGCGTGTAGATACGGTGAAGACAGATGACGGCTATGAAATGAAGAGCATCTGGTGCCGGAAGGATTTATCTGATACCTCTATGATGAAATTGTCCACTGCAACCGGATATATTTACGGCTATGTTCAGGATATGGAAAGCGGTATGTGGCAGTATATTATGCTTGATTTTGAAACAGGCGAAACTGTATTTACCATGAACGTTTCCAATAAACCGGGATATAACAATATGGCCATCGGCATGTATGCCGGAGACAGTGGAAATGCCCTCTATTGCCCTACTGGTTATCTTGAGCTTCTGAGATTACAGGACAGATTTGTGTACCTGCCAGAAATGCCATATCGTAAGGTAGATCTGGACGAAGCACATCGCAATGTTTTAAGTCAGGAGAATTTTGAAGCAGATGGCGGACAAGGAAATGTAACCGGATGGCTGAATACGGTTACTGTTGAAAATGTTCATCCTAATACTACAGTTGCCCTGCGTATGAAAGGAATTTCCGGAGAAACAGATGCCCTTAAGCTTTTCACATACGGAACTGATGGTTCCTTAAAAGAAGTTCCTGCAGATCTGTGGCATGTCCAGACAGAAACCGGAGAAACACCAGGTACATTATCTGATCATGTACTGTATGAAGTTCATTTTACTGTACAGGATAATGGTGAATTTGATCTTATTGAAAATGAAAAAGAAATTAAGATCTCAGCAGTTCTTGCTAATCAGGCCTGATTTATCAGGATCGAAGCCACCAGGCACACGAAGGGAAAGGGGCTGTCGCATTAAGCGACAGCCCCTTGTCTTAGGCCGAGCTGCAAGATAGCAGCTCTTTTCTTATAAATGAAAGCTTATGGCAATACTACCTTAGACTCTTCCATGGATGCATCTACATCACTTGTGGAAATTGGTTTTAAGATAACGGTGTACTTATAAGTCTGGTTTGCAGGGATCTGGTATTTGTCAAGTGGCATAGCTCCCCAGGAGTTGTCACCGCCAAGTCCCATCTGTTTGTAGTTCAGTCTCCAAATTACATGATCACTTTCCGGAAGTAAATAAGAATGAAGATTATTTGTCAATTCTTCCGGTGAGTACTCAAGAGCATTAAATTCAAATGGTGTGTATGCTTTTGCAAGCAGTCCGATACCATCATCATTTGTCAGGCTTACCCATCTTACGTCTGTACGGTTTCCTGTTTCCTGAGGTTTGATATAATCTACGAAGAAGTCTTCTACTGTACTCTGATATAAGCCAACGTTATATCCGGTCTTTCTGTCGATGTAGTTCTCTTCCGGTCCACGTCCATACCATGTTACGTTATGGAATTCTTTTGGTAATACAAGAAGGTTACCAATCTCTGGGATCATTGAAAGGTCTGCACTTCCTGGTGTTAAGGTACTTGCAATCTTAACATCACCGGTTCCATATACGGTATAAACCTGCTGCCAGTCAGATGCTACGCTGGTTGGAAGTTTTGCACTTACAGTAATTACAACTTTGTTTCCAGCTTCTGCGTCTACACTAACATCTGTGATCTCTCTGTCTACACCGGCATATCTCCAATCAGAAAGAGTATTTGCGGAATAGTATCCAAGGTCACTGTCTGTAGGTGCTCTCCAGAAGTTTGGTGTAGGTCCATTTTCAAGAAGCTCTTTGCCCTGGTAAGTAAGAGAAGTAATGCAGCCATCCTTCTTATTGAAGTTCAGCTCGAAATCATCACCTGTTACTACAGTTGTCTCTTCCTGATC